>JAYVFX010000049.1:0-4342 GCA_043772795.1 Deltaproteobacteria bacterium | reverse complement strand
GGCGCAACGACACCAAGCCTTCCGTCAGCGCAAACCGGAGGAAGAAATCCAGTCCCACTTTCAACAAGCGGCTTGAGTCTTCCGTTCACTATGCCACCGAGGGCCGTATTCACGATGCCAACCCTGCCCTGTTGCGCACGATCGGCTATACCCAGCAAAACCTCATCGGGCATCACGTCGAAGAATTTCTTGCCAGCGACAATCTGGCGGCAGTGCGTCAGGCGCTCGAGACCCTCGCCCAAGGCAACCCCATCATGGGTGTTGAGCTACAAGCGCGCAATGCGCACGGCGAAGTGCGCGACTATGAGGTCAACGCGATGCCCCTCCCAGGGACAACGATACCACGTCGGGTCTTGCATCTGGCGCGGGATGTGACCGCGCGCAAGCAGATCGAACGCCAGTTGCGCGAGAGTCGTGAATTGATTCGCCAGATGGCCGATACCATGCCGGACCTGCTCTTCCTCGTGGATCTCGCCAGTCAACGGGTGCTCGACTGCAATCGGCAAATCAGTGTGCTGGGCTACACCGCCGATGAGGTCACCTCGCAGGACTTCGCCTCGCTGGCGTCTTTCCTGCATCCAGATGATCTCCCCAGCGTGCAGACCCATGTGCAGCATTTCACCATGAGTAGTCACGACGCGCTGTCCTCGCTCGACTGTCGCGTGCGCCATTGCTCAGGCGAGTGGCGCTGGCTGCGCACGCGCACCACCGTGTTTCGGCGCACCGGTGACGGCCAACCACTGCAGGTGCTCGGCGTCGCGCAGGATATGACCACGCGCAAACGGCTGGAGCTGGCGATGCAGGAGCATGCGATGCCCACCAAAGACATTGCGCGGCGGCTCAAGCGCTTTCGCGAACGCTTACGCCTGACGCAAGAGCAGTTTGCCCGCGAGTTTGGCGGCGGCAGGTTCAATACGCGCAACATCGGCAGCTATGAAACCGGCGAAATTACCATCCCGACCGAATTGCTGCTCAATATTTGGTGCAAAGGCTATCCGCTGGAGGCAATCTTTGGCCAGGACCCAACCGAGATCATGAATAAGACGGTGCTGTATTTTCAAACCAGTCAGGCCGAACGCGAACTGGCCTGTCGGCTGGTGGAAATGCTCGGACAATTGCTTTCACGTGATCAGGCCACGATCACTCAGGCGCTTAAAGAACTCAACCTCTCCGCCAGAGGACTCTCGCGCGAGCAGGTCCGCTCGCTCGACACCCTTGCTGCGAGTACAGGGGACACATAAGCGATGCCAACGCAAACACAGAGACCTGCTCCGCAACACCTCACCACACGCACCGACACCCAAGGACGGTCACAACCACCGCCCGCACGTCGTGTCTTGCAACTCGTGCCACCGCTGCCGACCGATTTCCATCTCTGAGATTCCAGCCGCCGCATCCCTTGAGGACAACTTGCAACTCACGCCACCGCTGCCGACCGATTTCCATCGCCCGACGTTCTTGGGGTGCCAATGTGCAGTTGCTGCCATGGTTTCATCGATAGATGTAGAGAACGGCCACCATTGAAAGGTTGTCGACGTGGACTACTGTAATTAGACGACACAATAAAAAGAGTTAACGACTTATTTTTCTTTGCTATGTTGTTTCAATCTTGAAACGCGGCTTGGGGTAATGGGTGCCATTCTGATAAATTCTTTTCCCCGTGGAAATACATAACTCATTGTATTCCATTTGTCAGAACGAGTGCGTCCAACGATCAAAAGTACAGGTTCTGGACACTGGTAGTGAGGTGAATCTGCTATTTGTTTGAGCTGATTGACATCAGTCATACTGGGATCAGGATTGCCCCCCGGATGGAAGTGCCACTCCCCAAGATAGTATCGCCGTCCTCGATTCCATACGTCCTGGAGTAAATTCTGTACGTCCTTCGTACCACGATGGAACCAGGTCTTTGCATGCCGTGAGTCTACAGGAGGGCCGGTTACTGTTGTAACGACTGCACAGTTGTGACCCAGAGTATAGAATCCAATCAGAATACCTCCCGTCTCAATGTCCCCTGATGTCACACAGAACCTAAGAATTCGATTGTATTGTCTCTCAGAGAGTTTAAGACCAAATCTTCGATCGTCGGACCAGAACTCCACGCAAGAATACTCCCTTACTTTTCAACTCGTCGTACGCCAGTAAAGACGCCATCCTCGTAGGTTTGCTCGTACACACGCAGCCCAGTAAATCTCTCAGATAAGGAAACAAAGCGCTGCAGGTCCTTTATCGCAATCGCAGCCATCATCCATACGTCATCCGCTCGTGCTGGAAAAATGGGATTCCAACATCCGATTCCTTCTCTGGGGAATTCTTGTCCCTCGTTCTCCGTCAAATCTTTTGCTAGCCAAGGCTGAAGCATGTCAACAAAGATCTCGTGGGGGAAATTCGCGCCTTGCGCAGTAAAGCAGTAGAGTCGCCGTGCGCCAATCCCTAAAGAAAGTGACACAAAAACCTTACGACTATTCCAAGAAAATGCGCCCAAGTGGTAGAGAACATCGTCACTTCCTGTGCAATCGATAATCAAGTCACTTTGCTGTATGCGCGCCCTCTCCTCTTCGTTACAATTAGGAAACTCGACATTTAGGAAGTCAACAGAAGCATGCGGAGTTGCCCGATTGATGTGCTCTGCAAGGGCTTGGGCTTTGGAAGCATCAACATTAGGCACTCCCAGCGAATGACGAACGAGGTTTCCGACCTCAATTTTGTCCGAATCTATAATTGTTAATTTATAAACCCCTGCTCGAACCAAGAGTTCAGCAAACACTGCTCCCAACGCACCGCCGCCAATGAGAAGGACAGATTGGGACCTTAACGAGTTCGGGAGTCGCCCCCTTGCTGCAATCTGGTCTTCGTGCCAGTTCTCTGACTTAACCCAGTTCACAGGTGCTTCTCGCCTGAGTATGCGGGTCACATCACGGCACCAATATCCTTCTTCATTCTCTCGAAAGCCAGCGCTCAGTCCACGAGCAGATAACACCGGCAGCATGATGGCTTGCCAATGGAACTGGCATGGTGGTTCTCCGACCTTTGCTGGGATAGGAAAACCGAGCAATAGAATATGTGGCTCTCCATCGCGTAGCTCTCGCACGAGAGGTCGTAATATCGCAAGCAGATCTATACCCTGTGCTGAGCATGCTGCGCTGAGTTCTCGCCATGTGATCGGAGCTTGCCAAGGAGCTAGGACTGGCGGACGTGGCAGTAGAATCCAAATGCCTGAGTGAATGCTGCCTTCTCTTTCCTTAAGTGCCTTTCCCCATTGAAGAGTATGCAACTCGCTCCTATCGCGGGAGCGAAACATTCTGACGAGAAAGCGTTCAGGTTGTTGAGGAAGGAACAGGAGTTCAATGTAGCCAGAATGCTCTGTCTGCTGTTGCCAATGAGAGAAACTCTCTGTGCTCTCTAAAAAAACTACAGCACCATCGGAAAAGCTCACTGGGAAATCTGGAATTTCGAAATGGTCTCCTTCTGGTATAAGTTCTCCGCGTGCAGCATCGGCAAGCCATGCCAGTGCTCGCTGGAAATGCCATCGCAACCGAAGGTGAGCATCGTACGGCTCTGGATCATAATCCCTGCCGTCCGAATCCTCGCAGACCGGTCTGTAGGCAGATATTTCCCGTGCGCCAGGGGCGGTCTGGTACACCCACAGCATTATACCGCTGGTGTTGAAACGTCCGTGAGATACCACCTTCCTTTGCCGGATAGAAGTCGATCGCACCCCTCGGATACAAAGGGCTAATCAACACATACCACAGCGTTGCGTTCGATAGGAAATTCCCTACTTCACCCTTGATGGTAAGGCGGCAGTACAAAACCCACTGACTTACGTCCTTATTCCAAACGCAATCCTTGAGGAGTTCGACACCGTTGAGGTCTTCCAGTGCTCGCCTCCCCGCTAAGAGTTCTTGGGTGGGCTCAATGATATTCGACATCATCCGAATCGTTGATTTCTAATGACGGTGACTTGACTCCGGGGAGTGTAGCCTGACTTGTCCGATTCGCTTCCATCAGTGTCAGGAGGCGCTGGGAATTTATCGCCGAACAACTCTTGCCAGGCTTGTGTGCTTTCCTTGACCGTATCTGCGTCCAACGCTTGGCGTGCGAGCGTTGCTGCTTCTGCCACTTTGCTGTGGAAGAGCGCAAAATCCTCTCCAGATACACGATGGAACACGTTGTGTTCTGGTACGCCATGATCAGAGAGGAAAGGAGTCGTTTTCAAAGCTGCATAAGCTGCATACTCTCGCGTGATCGTTTCAAGGGTCAGCGTAACACCTTGAGCAATAGACTTGATGTTATCAGGACAACACACACCAACCAGGTGTTCGAGCGGATACCCTTTTGG
>JAYVFX010000048.1:0-3002 GCA_043772795.1 Deltaproteobacteria bacterium | reverse complement strand
TCCCCTCTATCCGTTGGCGATGGGCACTCACCGCCCTCACTACCGTTTGCAATCGTCCCCTCCGTTTCTCGACATAGTCATAGCTCTTCGTCGTGCCCTCTAGGGGTGGTCCACGTTCGGATGCCCCACGGTCCAATCCAACGCAAGCACTTCCCCTCCCCGCCCGCAATGCGCGGGCGCAAGTATTGCCCGATGCCGTGGCAGTAATGCCTCCGCCCCACCCCGCTTCGACCACTGGTCACAACTTAAGCCGGTGACGCTGTAGAATTCCCTCTCCCTCCGGGAGAGATCGCTTAAAAAGTACATGTCCACTACAAGCAGTTGTGGTTAGCGAATCATAAGACTACAACCTGTTAGGCCTAAATCGATTTTTTAAGCAGTCTCCGGGAGAGGGCTAGGGTGAGGGGATGAAAAATAAGGATTTTTGACTTCTTGTTTCTCTCATCCTGACCTTCTCCCGGGGGGAGAAGGAACCCATATCCGCGCCTGTGTCACCAAAACACCCACATCTGTCCTTAAGTTGTGACTGGTGCGCTTCACCCCCCCCTTCATGCCTCACTCACCGACTCGGTTTGTGCTCTTCCCACACCGGATCGGCATAAATCCCCTGCTCCGTCTTGTTCGGACTGACAATCAGCCCCGTCACATACCGACTGACATGTTCAAAGCCTTCCGTCCGCCAGAATAAGTCACGATACGGGCGTAGTCCTTTCCGAACGGTTTCTGGGACTCCGACCATCGGTAGCCTAGCAGGCCCTGCCTCTTCTTCCTGCAGATAAACGCTTCTTTACCTCGGTCCACGGGCTCGTACCACTACCCTCCAAGTCGTGTCATCGACATTGCGTACCGGCTGGCGCTACACGTACCGCGCCGCCTCGGCGACCGGCGTGGCTAAGGCCGCACTCACCGCCTGTTCCAACGCCCCGACATTCCCGACACTCACGTCCGTATGACACACCGTCGCCAGAAGGACTTGGACCTCGCGCTGACTCGCTCCAAGTTGTCCTGTCAAATACCCCACCGTCGCTTGCACGCGCGGCCCAAAACTTCCACTCGGCATCGTCGCCAGCCACGGCGCTCGCGTGCACGTCCCACACGCGACACACCACAGCCGATGGCGCCGGTATTCCGTTACGATCGGGGTGATCCGAGGCAACTCTGTCACTTGATGACGCTCTGGTTCACAATCGTCCCCAACAATAACGTCCCACACTGTCCACGACCCTCAGGCCGCACGTCAATGATCTGGTCCACTTCACACGCCCGTGCCCTTCATGACCCGGCTGCCCTCCCGACTTGCGGCCTGACGGCTCTTTCGCCGCTCGTGGTTTGATATGCGGGGGGTCCGAGGACGGCGGCTTGGAGGAGTTCCGCGACGTTTGATTAAGCCGGGCTTCGAGCCGCTCCACCCGCTGCAGCAACTCCATCACCAGTACGCGGACCGCGACCGGCGTGGCAGCCCAATCTTCTGCACTAATCCCGGGCGGCGGTACCGAGTCTAGCATAGTTAGCGCGTTGCCTATCATCAACTGTAGCTAGGACAATCTCGTGTTCCCCTTCTGTGCGGTTACGTCGGGCACTCGACCTTGTAGCTGTCACCTAAATAATAGTGAAATTTCTGCAACGACTCGATGAGCAAGTAGTTCACGGGAAACCAGATTGGGCCGCGCCAGTTCGAGTTGCCACCAAATAAGCCAGTACTCGATTCCGCCGGTTCGTAGTCGACCCGGTGTTCCATGCCATTCACTGTCAGTGTGTAAGGGCGATCATGATGCACGCATGACAGTGCGCGGATGTTGTAAGGAGGGAGAAACTCTTTCTCATCCAGCATGTAGCGTAACACCTGCCTCAGTCGGTCACGATGCACTAGCGCGAGGAAACGACGTACCCTCGCCTCTGGGGTGGTTTCCGTTTCCACATGGTTGCTCAGCTCTGGCCGGTTTTCCACAAACCACTGCAGGCGACGCTTAAACCCGGGGAGTCTATCGATGTGTCTGACTCGAGTGTCTCCATCGGGTGAGTGTCACAGTTGTAGATCACCGAAAGTTAGTTCCGACTCCAAAAGGCATCCCGCAGGTCGGCTGAGGTTCGAAAGCGAACGCTGCTGCTGTGACGGAGCGACTGATTCTCTGGAAGATAATAACGCCGAACGTTCGTTTTGGAGTGGACCGCCGCGCAGGTCGGTTTCTTGGTATGTCATGTTTACTGAGATGCCGAGCCAGTACTCTCGTTTCACAATGGCGCAGATCGTGCTTGGGGGGCTTGAGTCTCGGTGAACGACTCTTGCTGGTACGGGCCAGAGAGAGGAAACAGTATCCCCAAGCCGCATTAGGGAGAACAGAAGTTAGGGCGTAGCATCTACGCAGACAAGAGATTCACTGACGCTGTCGGCCCTTTACTTTCCCGTTATCACAAGACATCGTAATGACTGTGATGGATCTTGCAACGCTTCTTCACACCGTACTGACGCATCTCACTCCAGCGGAACAAGCCGTATATCTGCGCTTATGGCATTTGACCGGGGGGGAAGGTACTTGCGCAGTGCGTTACGACGACTTGGCCCAATCCGCTCACATCTCCCGATCAACCTTGAAGCGAACTCTCAAATCCCTCACGCAGCGTAAGCTCGTCAAGGTAACTCTGCAAGCCAAACGAGCCAGTCTTTTTGCTGTCTTTGAACGGTCCTTGAGCTATAAACCTACTCCCATCGGCCTTCACCGTCCGCGTCTCTATGATCTCTTCAGTGAGGAAGACCGCTCGTTGTTTCTTACCTACAAACGCAGCCTCTCTCCACCTCTGCTTAAAGAACTCGAAGATCAAACTGATGGTGATCCTTACCAAATCGATCTTCTCATTTTTCAGAATGCCTTTGGTCCGGACCGACAAAGGAAATATGCCCATCTCTTGCCATGAGGCATATGACCTCCCAGGACCGTCCATTAGAAGCATCTGATCGCCCAATTGTGTTGCCTGGTCTCTGTAGATTCGCGAGGGAAAGTTTA
>JAYVFX010000047.1:0-3077 GCA_043772795.1 Deltaproteobacteria bacterium | reverse complement strand
CCGTTGTTTTCCTGTCAGCGCCGTGCCGCAGTCAGGACAGAACTTCGCGGTTGGGCTTACTTGTTGCCCACATTGAGGACACGCGGTGATGAGCCGCGCTCCGCACTCTTCACAGAACTTGGCGGCGTCATTGTTCTGATGCTGGCACTGCGGACAGTACATCTTCACTTATCCTTATACCGTGGACCCGTACTGAGCGTAATGTTTATCAGGCGTAAATATCTTCACCCTCCTCCTGCCAGAATGCAAATGCACCGCCTTGTTCTGCCAACCGCATAATGCTCTGGGTAGAAGTATCGCCTTCTTGCATCTGTACTTCGACAGCTTCGCTCTTCCGCGCTAATTCCACTAGTCGCTCAAACTCGTTACGCGGGAGTAGGGCTCCGTTATCGACAAGCTGTGCATGGATAATTGTCATGAAAATGTCCTCCCTCTTTATTGTTGGCAGTGCAGCAGGGCACACGCGTTCACACCTTATGCTCTAACTCTTCCAGTAATGCCTTCGCCTCTTGCAAGTCCTTGGTATCAAACCCTTCGGTGAACCAGTTGTAGACCTCGGATAACATCTGGTGAGCTTCGGTCTTCTTGCCCTGGCGCTGCCACAATCGACTCAAGCTCGTTACTGCCCGTAATTCCAGAGACTTCGCCTGTTGCTTGCGGGCGATTTCAATGGCTTTCAAAAAGCACTCTTCAGCCTCTGACTCTGGACTTGGGACATTGGACACTGGACTGTTTGTGACTTCGGACTCCGGACCATTTTCAACATTGAACGTTGAACCTTGAACGTTGAACTCTTTTTGTAGCGTTAGCGTTCCCTTGAGCCGATACACTTCCGCCTCGTAGACGCGCTCGTCTGTTTTCTCGATAAAATCGAGCGCCTCGGCTAGTACGGTCAACCCCTCTTCACTCCGCCCCGCTTGCCCAAGAGCCTCGGCCAAAAGTGCAAGATGATGGGAGCGTGACATGCCTGTTCCCATGTCTTGCGCAGAAGTCATCCCTTGGCGGATGTGGGCAATCCCTTCTTCGTGTTGTCCCTGCATGGCCAATGCCCATCCTTGAAATCCAGTTCCATACCCCAGCCACGGTGGAAATCCATGTTCGTTTGACAGTGTAATCGTCGCCTCTGCTTGCTCCTGAGTTTTTTGTGGTTCCCGCAGATATTGATGCAACCAGGCCGCGCAAATGAGCGTCCATCCGAGAGTGTTCGGGTGGGCAAGCTTGTGGGCTAACGTCAGTGTCTCCTGACACCTTTGCTGTGCCTGGTCTGGGTAACCGAGGCACCAGAGCGCCAGAGCGTCTTCAATCATGGCCCATACGCCGATATCTGCTTCATTGAGCGCGACGTAGGTGCGGTGCTGCTGTGGGTCGTAGAAAGCCATGACTCGTTCAAAGTGTGCTCGGGCTGCTCCCCACTCTCCACTCATGAGTAAGAAGAATTCCATGTCTTGGTGAGCGCCCAGGAGCAGAATAGCGTCCTGCAGACGCTGCGCCACGCTCAGACCTTGGCTCGCCAGTTCGCGTGCCGCCTCGTACTCCGCCCGTAGGAGATAAAAGAGCCAGAGCCCGCGCAGGACAAAGAAAAGTTGAGGGGTCTCTCCCACTTGCTGACACAACTCCCGGGCACGGGTGAAAGTCTGGCCCACTGTTGGAGTTGTATAGCCAGTGGCGGCTATCAGTGAAAAGCCTAACGTGATCTGCAGCGGAAGTTCCTGCTGGGCAGTTTCGGGGGTGTTAGGCAGAGTCTTCAGCAACTCTAAAGCGAGGGTCAGATGGCTGACCGCTTCTGTGTACGCGGACCGCTGAACGGCATGTTGTCCCGCTTGCTGCCAGTAGGGAATGGCTTGGGCGATGAGCCCTGCCTCGGTGTAATGACGGGCGAGTAACTCAGGCTGCGTGTCTTTCGTTTCAGAGAAGCGTTCTTCCAATACCTGGGCAATCTGCCGGTGGAGCTGCTGGCGGCGGCTCTTGAGCAACGATTGATACGCCGTATCTTGGATCAAGGCATGTTTGAAAAGGTAAGTACTCTGCGGCGGCGTCCCCCGTTGATAGAGCAGTTCCGCAGCGACCAATTGACTCAACCCTTGCTGAAGCAGAGTCTCTTCCACAGGCGAAACTGCGTGGAGCACGTCGTAAGAAAATTCTCTGCCGAGCGTGGCTCCCACCTGCGCGATCTCTTTGGTCGTGGCCAGCCGATCTAACCGCGCCATCAGCGAATCCTGCAAGGTGGAGGGAATCGCCAACGGCGGCAACGGCCCACTCAGCTCATAGTGGCCGTTCGTCTCGGTGAGCAGTCCCGATTCCACCACCATCTTGGTCAACTCTTCAACAAACAATGGGACCCCATCTGTTTTGGCGACAATCTGCTGTACCACTTCCGGCGGTAGCGTCTTGCCCCTCGTTGCTTGCTCGATCATCTGCGGTACCTGCCGCCGTCCCAAGCGACTGAGGGTCAAGTGACTGAAGTGGCCGTGTTGCCCCCACGGCGGGGTGAACTCGGGCCGACTCGTCAGTAGGACAAAGAGCCGAGTGGTAGGCGTTTGGTCAATGAGGAGACCGAGTAATTCGAGAGTCGACGGATCCGCCCAGTGCAAATCTTCCCAGGCACAGTACAGGGGGGCGCGCTCGGCCTCTTCAAGGAGCCAGGCGATCAAGGCTTCCTCGGTCTTCTGCTTCTGGCGTTGGGGACTGAGATTCAGAGGCGGCATATCGGCAGGGTGGGGCAGCGAGAGCAGTGCAGCAAACAAAGCGAGCGTGTCGGCTTGGGGGAAGCGGTACTGCGCGAGCGTCGCGTGCAGTTTATCTAGCTTGGTTTGCGATGAATCTTCTTTGTGCCACTGTAACAAGTGCTGCAGGTGTTCGATGACCGGGTGTAACGCGCTGTTCTGATAATAGGGCGAGCAGCGAAATTCGATACGAATGGCGTTGTCCTGTTCCACCCGGTTGCGGAGTTCACGCACGAGACGGGATTTGCCGATGCCTGGCTCGCCGCTAAGCAATACCACCTGCCCTTCGCGATCTTTGACTTGTTCCCAACGCCGATGAAGGAGTGCCAGTTCTTCCTCACGTCCTACCAGCGG
>JAYVFX010000046.1:0-2465 GCA_043772795.1 Deltaproteobacteria bacterium | reverse complement strand
ACTGTTCCCATCTTTGCCCTCTACTTTATCGACAAAGATCATGGGTGGGCTGTCGCGCAGCAAGCCACGCATCTTCGCACAACTAACGGGGGTGAGACCTGGGAAGAAGGGCGGATCGAGGTATCAGTGGAAGGAGTTAGCGAAGATGCCACCTTGGCAATGAACGATCCAACGATTTATGACGTGCATTTTCTTAATGAGAAAACGGGCTGGATGGTTGGAGAGTTCGGCAAGATTTATCACTCTGTTGACGGTGGTGCGAATTGGGCAGAGCAGCAAAACTCGCTTCTAGGACAAGCTGGCATAACTGACGCCTTAAACCTGCCGACGTGGTTTGGTGTCCGTTTTCTCAACGCTAATGAGGGAGTAGTCGTTGGGTTAGAAGGTAAGATTGCCAAGACCACAGATGCAGGAAAGACGTGGACGTTTACCGGTCTGGAGCTTGCTCAGGTTTCGACTGATCAGTTATACACCCCACGATGGGTTGGCAACGGCAATGGCTGGATCGTTGGCGCCGCTGGTCGCGTGCTGCGACTGGACAATGGACAATGGAAGCCTGCTTCTCTTGGGATACGTTCAGTGACTTGGCTCCGTTCAATTGATTTCTTTGATGAGAATAACGGCTGGATCGTTGGCGGCTACGGAACGATTTTGCACACAAGTGACGGCGGCAAGACGTGGCTACCGAGCATTGGGTAGCGAGGAAAGTAACGAGTAATGGGTAATGAGTAACGAGTGATGAGGACTGAAGGGATCAACTAGGAATTTCTTGCTCATTACTCATAGCTCATCACTCATTACTGTTTTCGTGACGAAGGAACAAAAGACATGGCTGATGCATTCGATATTAGTGGTAAGGTGACAATCATCACTGGTGGTGGCACCGGGATTGGTGCTGATATTGCTCGTGAGTTTTGTCAACGTGGGGCCAAAGTACTGGTGACGAGTCGTACCATGGATCACGTGGGGCCGGTTGCGGACGGTATCCGTAGCGCTGGTGGAGTAATTGAGCCGATCGTGTGTGATGTGCGGCAGAACGACCAAGTCGAAGTAGTAGTGAAAAAAGCCGTGGATTTATGGGGTCGCGTTGATGTGCTCATCAACAATGCTGGTGCCAGTTTTGTTGCGCACGCGCACGAGATTTCTCCGAATGGATTCGCGACGATTGTGGCGATCAACCTGAATGGCACGTTTAATTTCTCGCGTGCGGTTGCCAAAGTGATGATGGAGAAAAAGACCGGGGGGAATATCATCAACATCTCGTCTGACTCAGGGGTGTCTGGTGCAGCGAGTATGAGTCACTATGGTGCAGCAAAGGCGGGAGTCATCAACCTCACACGCTCGCTAGCGATTGAATGGGCTCCGTATAATATCCGCGTGAACTGTATTTCTCCTGGTCCAATTGAAACCCCTGGAGTTATGGAAGTGCTGTGGCCGACCAAGGAGCTACAAGATCGAGCGGCCGGTGCGACAGCGCTGAAGCGGTTTGGCACAGGCCGTGAGATCGCGTGGCCGTGTGTGTTTTTTGCGTCTGAAGCGTCAAGCTATATTAGTGGGGCCAACTTACAAGTTGATGGGTGTATGATGACTGCTGGTAGTCCGGGGAGTCGGTTGAACTAAAGTGATGAGTGATGAGAACACATTCAGAGTCTAGCGTCCGGAGTCGGGCTCAAGAATAAAAAAGTCTTTCAGCTCGGAGTGAACTGACAACTGGTAACTGAAAACTAATTGGAGAGTCTAAGAATGGCAGCAGGCATCGTTTCTTATGGTACGTATGTTCCCAACTACCGCCTTCCACGCGAGGTTATGGCGAAGGAGTGGGGGATACCCTCCCTTGGTGGGGAACGCACGGTCGCAAGTTTTGATGAAGACAGTTTGACACTGGCAGTGAATGCGGCAGTGGATGCATTGGGTGACCGCAACCCACAATCCTTGGCGGGTGTCTTCTTTGCTTCGACGACTTCCCCCTATCGCGAAAAACAAGCAGCGGTAACGGTGGCGACAGTACTGGATGCAAATGCAGAGATTCGCACGATTGATTTTACTGACACCCTGCGTGCTGGCACCTCGGCGTTATTGACGGCGTTGGATTTGGTGTCGCCAGGCAAGAACATTCTCGTCTGCTCGGGGGATTCCCGTATGGGCGAGCCTGATTCTCAACAAGAACAAAACTACGGTGATGCTGGCGGAGCGATCCTCGTTGGGGCCGAAAATGTTATCGCTGAGGTTGTTGGTACGTATACCATCAGCCAAGAATTTCTCGGTACCTGGCGGACGGAAGAGCAGGACTATCTCAAGTCGTTCCCTGGTGGATTCGAGACAAAATTCGGTTACAACCGTTTCATTGCTGCTGCTGTGCAAGGCGTGTTGAAGAAATGTAATCTGACTGCCAAAGACCTGGCGAATGCTGCGATTGCGGCACCGAATCAGCGGACGTTGCAATCAGTCCTGAAAGGTCTTGGCTT
>JAYVFX010000045.1:0-2223 GCA_043772795.1 Deltaproteobacteria bacterium | reverse complement strand
CATCATCAAAACTATTGGTGATGCCTTCCTGGTCGATTTCCCTTCGGTCGTGCATGCCGTGCAATGTGCGCAACAGGTTCACGCCCAGTTACGAGCGTACAACGCTGAGAAAGAGAAAGCGGAGCAGATTCATGTGCGCATTGGCATTCATTTGGGCGACATCGTACAGAAAGACAGCGACGTGTTCGGCGACGGGGTCAACATCGCCTCCCGCCTCCAAACGCTAGCAGAGCCAGATACGATTTGTATCTCGGATATGGTGTATCGGGATGTGGCCAAGAAGCTGGACTTGGGCACGGTGGTGTCGCTGGGGAAACCTAAGCTGAAGAACATTGCCGCGCGGTTTGCGGTCTATGCCCTGCTGCCTGAACCGCCCGCAGGCTTACGCCAGACCTTGCAAGTGCAGCGGCTCAAACTGTCGCGGCGGGTGCGCCCGGTGCATTGGCTGAGTGTGGCCGGGCTACTGCTCATCACTGGCACCCTTGCCACCGTCCACTATCTACCCTTTCTTCGTTTTCTGCTCTCTCCTCCTCGTCCTCTTGCTCCCAACATGGAAGCGACCCTTCCACCGTTGCCTCTGCCAGACAAGCCGTCCATTGTGGTGTTGCCCTTCACCAATATGAGTGAAGACCCCAAACAGGACTACTTCAGTGATGGGATCACCGAGGACATTACCACCGATCTCTCACGGCTCTCCAGCCTTTTTGTGATCTCCCGCAACACCGCCTTCTTTTACAAAGGGAAAGCAGTGAAGCTGTCAGACCTCAGTAAAGAGCTCGGGGTGCAGTACGTCTTGGAAGGCAGTGTGCGTCGAGCGGATGGACAGGTACGGATTACAGCGCAGTTGATCGATGCCATCCAAGATCGGCATGTGTGGAGCGAGCGGTATGACCGGTCGCTCACGGAACTCTTTGCGCTACAAGATGAGATCCGACAGAAGATTGTGTTCGCGCTGAAAGTCAAGCTGACGCCGGAAGAGCAGGAGCGATTCCAGCGCGCGCCCACAGACAATCTGGAGGCGTATAACTACCTCCTGCGAGGAATGGGGTCTTTTTGGCGCGCAGTATATGAGAGGAAGAAAGAAGCGAATACGCAGGCGCGGCAGATGTTTGAGAAAGCCATTGAGTTGGACCCAAAATATACCGGCGCGTACGCATGGTTGGGAGAGACCTACCGGCTCGATTGGTTCTATCAATGGAACAGAGATCGCGCTCAATCTCTAGAGCGGGCCTTTGAGCTAGGGCAACGAGCTGTTGCCTTGGGTGCCTCCTTGGCCATACCCCACCAACTATTGGGTGCAGTCTATCTGTGGAAAAAACAGTATGACCAAGCCATCATTGAAGCAGAGCGGGCCATCGCTCTCGATCCCAATAATGCCGACGGTTATGTGATTCTAGGGGATATTCTGGCCAATGCCGGGCGGCCGGAGGAAGGGATTGAGTTGACCGAGAAGGCAATGCGGCTCAACCCCCGTTATTCGCCCTTCTACTTAACCGAGTTGGGCTGGGCTTATTACCGGGCTGGGCGGTGTGAAGAGGCGCTTGTACCCTTGAAGAAAGTTCTCACTCTCAACCCTAATATTACCCCGGCCCACTGGACCCTGGCTGCTTGCTATGCTGAGTTAGGCCGGCCGGAGGAAGCCCAAGCCGAGGTGACAGAAGCCTTGCGGCTCATTCCCACTGCCTCTCTGGAAGGGCTCAAGCAGAATCTTCCCATCAAAAATTCAGCGGATTTAGAACGCCTGCTTTCTGCCCTACGCAAGGCGGGACTCAAATAAATGAAGAATGAAGAATGCTGAGAAAGGCTATAGGCCGCAGGCTGTAGGCTATAGGGGGAAACGGGGACGATCCTAAAGCCGTCAGCGTGAATCTACTGGCTACTGAATGCTGACTCCTGACTATTTTTGACTAGCAACTGTTCACTATGCTTCTGCGCTTTCCGTTTCTCGCTTTTAATCTGAAGTTACGCTGCCTGCCCCTGAACTCGATGGATTCGGCGGATCGCTATCGCCAACCTATAGCGGCAAAAAATCCCGAACAGTATTGGGACAAGCCAGCAGTGGCACCCTACGCCGATAACCGAAATTCCTCCTGGTGCTGCAGGGCGTAAGCCTTGATCACTTGTTGTTCGGTGGCCCGCGTAATGTGGGGGATGGCGATGCGGTCCCATTGTTTTTTACGCGGGTAGGCCCGACTCGTTTTCGCCGAGTGCCGCCGGTAGTCA
>JAYVFX010000044.1:0-1999 GCA_043772795.1 Deltaproteobacteria bacterium | reverse complement strand
GAAGAGTCTGCGCAGGACGTTCCGATCAGTATGAGAGTGTTCTCTGCCGAAGAGTTGCAGGATAGCAACGCGCGACGCACGACTGATCTCTTTGAGGCCACACCGAATATGAATTTTACCTCAGTAGACAGTGGCGTGGCCGGAGCGAATATCTTTTTGCGCGGAGTAGGCGCAGTGGTTGTCCAGAACGTAGAGCCGGGAGTCGGTTTCTACATTGATGATATGTATGTGGGCAGCTCACGCGCCTTCAACGTTGATCTTCTGGATATTGACCGAGCCGAGATCCTCCGTGGTCCACAGGGCACGCTCTATGGCCGCAATGCTCTCGGCGGAGCCATTCATCTGTTATCCACGCAACCACAGGATACCCTTACCGCAGACATCAACACTGAGTTTGGCAACTATGATTGTAACTCCCCAGGACCCTCCGAAGCCGAGGGGCTTGCAAAGAGAGGGGGATATGATTGAAGGGGAGCATGCCGCAGCCGCTTGATGTCAGCCAGCTCACTAGCGCCGAGAAAGACGCCTTGAGCTATGGGCTGCTGGAGCGGGTCGAGGAGCTGGAGCGACGGCTGGGATTGAATAGCACCAATAGTGGGAACCCCCCGTCGAGTGATGGGCTCAAGAAAGCGCGCCGAGTGCAGAGTTTGCGGACTCCCTCGGGCAAGAAGTCTGGCGGACAGGCCGGACATGAGGGGACCACCCTACGACCAGTCGAGACCCCGGATGAGGTCCAGGAGCATTATCCCAGCCAGTGTACGCACTGCGGCGAGGGGTTGGAGCGGGAGGCGCGCACGGCGTATCAGAAGCGCCAGGGGTTCGAGCTGCCCGCACCGCAGCCCCTGCACGGGACGGAACATCGGGCGCACCAGAGCGGGTGTGGGCAGTGTGGCGGGACCACCCAGGCCGCGTTTCCGGCCGAGGTGACGGCGGCGGTGCAGGACGGGAGGTCGCTGACGGCGCTGGTGGGGTATTGGCAGTGGTGGCAATGGATTCCCGAAGATCGCTTAGCGGAACTGCTGCGGGATGTGTTCGGGGTGGACTTAGCGACCGCGATCAACGCGCTGCCCACCTCGAAGAAGGACTGGAAATTCTCCGACGAGCCTGGACGGAGGAGCGCTTTTCTTTCGATGGGCAGCTCTATCATTTGCACGATGCTCGCGTCATGCCGCGCCCGGTGCAGAAACCACATCCCCCATTGTGGATTGGCGCGCGTGGCAAAAACGACCGCGACCTCATTGAATATGTCCGGGCACTCATTCGCGCTGACCAGGAGCAGGCGGCGCGGCAAAGACTCGAAGCCAAATTGCTGGAAGCCGTAGAGCGAGGAGACTATCGCGGAGTGACGCCGGAATTCTGGAACCGCATGGAGACCATCGCGCGAGATAAGTCTACACTGCCACGCAAGCGTAGGCGTGAGCAACCGTGACACGGCGTATCCAGATCGAGCGGGCGGCAGAATTGGATATCGCCGAGATCACTATCGCGCTGCGTGCCCTTTCACCTCAGAGTACTCAGACAGTGAGCACGGCAGGAGGCGGCTTATGAGGAGCCGCTGTGCATCAATGTCAAACTCGAATTTCCCTGCAACGTCCCCTAAACCCCATAGTTGGATGCGGACGCTGCCGCCGCGTGAACAAGGGGGTGGTGCCAACGCGAGGTTGACGTGTTGCAGCGCGGGGGCTTTTTTTTAACACGGCGAGTACGGTTGTGGGACTGATCCGCAACACGCGGGCGGTATCGCGGATGCCGCTGCCATTGAGCGCCAGGTCGACCACCTGGCGGCGGATTTCGGGTGCCCGGCGGCCCCGGTCCTGGTACCGCAGGAGAAAGATCCGCCGCTCGCACTGTCCGTTTTGACACCGATAGCGTTGGGCCCCGTTGGCTTGCTTACCCGCCTTGATTATCTCCGGGCTTTGACAGTAGGGACACTGCACGGGGACGTAGACCATCTGCTTCCTCCTCGCACTATTATCATGCGAGGCCCCTGTGTTTCCAC
>JAYVFX010000043.1:0-10535 GCA_043772795.1 Deltaproteobacteria bacterium | reverse complement strand
AAGAGCGTTGGCGGCGGTCGCGAGTACCGGGGAACGGTGGTGGGAAGCGGAAATTTATCGACTCAAAGGCGAACTCACACTTCAGTCTAGCGTTCAGAGGTTAGGGTCTAGTGTCAAAAAGAGTTCAAAATTGAAGGTTCAAAGTTCAAAGTCGAAAAATACCGATCCCCGACCCCTGACCCTCGATCCCCAATCCGAAGCCGAAGCATGCTTTCTCAAAGCCATCGAAATCTCTCAGAAGCAGCAAGCCAAGTCGCTGGAGCTACGCGCCGTCACCAGCCTAGCGCAGTTGTGGCAACAACTAGGCAAGCAGAAAGAAGCTCACCAGATGTTGTCGGAGGTCTACAACTGGTTCACCGAAGGGTTTGATACCAAAGATTTGCAAGAGGCAAAGGCGCTGATCGAGGAACTCAGGTGAGCGAAGACTCCTATAACGTACAGGGCGAGCTGCCCCTTGGCTGCCTTCTGCAACCTTCATGTGGTAAAAGTAAAGCCAGAAACGAGGGTTTGATACCAAGGATTTGCACGAGGCAAAAGCATTACTCGTGCTGCTTTCTTACAGCCGGTTTACTAGGAGAGTGCGTCGGTCTCACGCTGTCCCGATCCGCTTACGACTACCGTCGCTTTCCGCTCCAGCTTCCCCCAGCTGACAATTGTTCCGTGAATGGCAGTTAGTGTTGCCTTCACAGCTACATAGTACATCAACTGCCGATAGAGAAACCGCTGAAAAAACAACCAGACGAGCAACTTCCAGTCTTCCTTACGTTCCAAAAGAAACGCCATCGTCGCCGAAAGCAAATCGAGCACGAGAAAGAGAGCATAATAGAACAACACGCGTTGCAGTGCGTCGGTTGAGTAATCAAGTGGGTGTTGGTACCGTTGCCAAGCCGTCACTCCAAGTGACCAAAGTAGGAGTAAATCCATGAGCGGTGAGATCAACGGAAAGAGAATCTGAAAGATGAGCACGTTAGGAATGGCAAACATGCCCAGGGTGCCATACCGTGGGCGGAACGCCACGTCGAGATGCTTCCATGCCGCTTGCAACGTCCCATACATCCAACGGAAGCGTTGCGTTACGAATCCTCGCACCGTGTCGGGAGCTTCAGTGAAAGCAATCGCTTCTTCCTCGTAATTGACGCGATACCCGAGGCGCAAAAGCGCGAGCGTGAGGTCGGCATCTTCCGCCAACGTGTCGTCTGTAAACCCTCCAGCACGAACAACCAGTTCCCGCCGCCAGGCACCCACCACACCCGGCACCACCGCAATACAGTTGAGCATGGCAAAGGCACGACGATCGAGATTCTGGCTGGTGATGTACTCCAATGCTTGCCAGTTAGTCAGGAGATTAATGCGATTACCAACCTTGGCATTGCCAGCCACAGCTCCAACGCACGGATTCACAAAGTGTCGCACCAGTTTGCTGATGGTCTCGCGACAGAAGACCGTATCCGCGTCGAGCGTGATGATGAGGTCTGCCTGCGTTTGCTGGATGCCGTAGTTCAGCGCGTGCGCCTTTCCGCCATTCACTTTCGTGGAGAGATGAACGCGAGCATTGTCGGCAAACTCTGCACGGACACGCTGGACGGTGGCATCCAGTGAACCATCGTCAACAACGATGATATCAAAGTGGGGATAATCTGAACTCAGTAGTGAACGGATTGTCTGACAAACGACACGCTCCTCGTTATAGGCTGGTACAATGACACTCACTGTCGGTTGAAACTCTGGCGCATACCTCGCATGACGAGTCCTCCACCGCTCACCAATCGCCAGCGTACCAATGAACAAAAGGCGCAACGTACCGAGTACGATACCAACCAGAAACAAAAAGTGAATCGTTTCACTCGCCCAGTTGATGAAAAGGAAGCCAAGATCAGTCAGCCGCGCACTGAGCCGCTCATCCCTGGGAATTGCCGGCATCACTGCTTCTCGTGACAACCCAAGTAACGTTGAGACTGGCACCAGGGTGAACCCGCGCGTACGGAGCCCCTCGATGATGCGCGGCAGAGCAGCGACCGTCTGCGATCGATCACCGCCGCTATCGTGAAGCAGGACAATGTTCCCTTCACCATTCATGGCACTATCGAGGGTCCGCTGTACAATCTGCTCTACACCGGGATTCTGCCAGTCGTTGGGATCGATCTGCATACCGATCGTGACATAACCGCGCTCACTGGTGAACAACAGCGGTTGCACCTGTTCCGGTGTCTCCGGCTCTATGTCCTCGGCATATGGCGGGCGAAAGAGCAGCGCCCGCAAGCCGAGTCGGCTTTCGAGCAAACGTTCAGTGGCATTCACTTCCAGGCGGAGTTGTTGTTGACTCACCGTGGCCACGTTGGGATGAGTAAAAGTATGATTGCCGATCTCGTGCCCCTCATCCACAATACGGTGCAGCAATGTGGGGTAGAGGTCGCCATTGATACCGACAATGAAAAATGTTGCCAGCACCTGATACTGACGTAAGATATCAAGTATTTTCGCCGTAAACTGTTCATCCGGACCATCATCAAACGTTAAGGCAATGTGTTTCTTTTCTTTTCCACCCCAACGCGTAATCACATAGGGTGATGCATACGATTGCAAATGCTCCGCAATCACCAAGCCAGACTTTTCATCGTAGATAATCTCGCGAGCCCCGGTCCGGGGCGTGGCCGTGACTTTGAGTGCCTCGCCGTTGCCCTCGTAGTCGAGGTCATAACCGTAGCGGACTTGCCGTAACAGCTCGGCTCCCGCGCGGTCGAGTCTCGCGCGCTGCGCAAACACCGGCCAAATCGACGGGTCCTCAGACCCCAACCGCCACAGGGCAAACCCGCGAGGTCCGTGACGTTGGCCTTCGACGAGCTGATTAAAGGCGGTTACGGCATTAAGAAACCACACGTGATGTAACGCGTCGTGTTCATCGTAGTAATCGAAGGTCGGATTGAGGGTCGTCGGATCGAGAGTAATCGTCCCTTCAGACTCCTGCGCCGTTTTGAGGGCTTCTTGGAAGGAAATCTCCGTCGCCTCTTTGACATGAGTTTTCCAGTCGTACCCGTAATTCCCCAGCGCAATAACGTATTTGTTGGCCGGGAGTTCGGCGAACCGCTGCTGCAACGCACGCGAGTACCACCGTTGCGAAGCCACCGGACCCGGCTTACTGCTGCTCCAATGCTCGTCATAGGCCATGAGGATCAAGTAATCGTTACACTTCGCCAAGCTACGATAATCAAATTCCGAGTCATCAAGAGGAACAGATTGTGAAACTTCCAGTCCTGCACCATGAAATTGCGCGTACAGTTCCACCATGAAGGTCTTGAGCGCAGGCTGAGCTGACGACGGAACATTTTCAAAGTCAATGCTGATCCCAGCAAAACCATGCTCATGGACAAACTGAAACAGGTTATGAATCGCCCGCGTACGCGCGGTGTGATTGGCGAGCATCGCCGCCAGTTTTGTCGCTTCCCATTGCATCTGTGGGGAGTTGAAATTATTGACCAGTGGAACGATCGGGAGATCTGGTCGGTGCTCATGGAGATAGCTCAGCACTTGCGCCTGTTTGCTAGGATCGTCAATGCTGACACTGCCATCGGCACTGGCAAGGTGCAACCATTCGGGGATGAGCTTATCGAGTGTCGGGAGATTCTGTTTCAGCGAGGTGAAGCTGGTGTCATCCCAGTTCACATAGTAGCCGATCAACTCTGACTGTTGCTGTCCTGCGGCCTGTGTCACCGCAGGAAAACGCGAGGCTTGCCGAGCCTTGGTAAGGTACGCATGCAGTTTTTGTTTTATGTGTTGGAATCGTCGTTCGGTATGGTTGCCAATGTGTTTCGGTTGTGGCGGGGCCAAGTGGTGGACCTGCGGGAATGTCCGAATGGCAGGCAGCCCGAGGCTTGGCAACACTGGGTTTACGACAATACTCACCAACAGTGTCGCCAGGATGGAAGAGAATACGGCAACCAGGAACTGGACGCTCCGCTTGAACCGCGGCCAACGGCGGTGTTGGGGGTCGTAAAAGATCGAGTTCGAGAATTGTCGGTCCATAAAAGCTCACATAAGCCATTTGCTGAGCAGCAATTTCCTCTCCCACTGGGAGTGGGTAAGGGTGGGGGAATCAAATAAAAGACACTCCTTCTCTCGTCCCCTCATCCTAGTCTTCTTCCGGAAGGGAGAAGGAACCCACATCCGTCGCGCTATCGCCCCAAAGCCAGGATCTATCCTTAGCATTGAGACAAATAGCTATGGCCGCACCACTTCTTCCCATTTCACCGGTAGTTGTGGTTGCTCGGCGTACGCAGCCCACCCTCCACCAAGTGCTTTGTACAGTTGCACAACCGCGATCAATTGGTCACGCTGGGTTTGCGCCAGCGCGTTTTCCGCCGGAAAAAGTTGCTGTTGCGACTCGATTACTTCAAAGTAACCGGCAAATCCGCCACTGTAACGAAGCGTCGAAAGCCGTACGGACTCTTGCAAAGCCGTCACTGTGCGTTCCTGGTTCTTGCGTACTTCCGCTAACTTCTGTTGGTTAATCAGCGCATTTGACACTTCCCGCAACGCAGTAATCACTGATTGTTCATAGCGTAATTTGGCTTGCTCCCATTGGGAAATTGCCGCCTGGTAGGCACTTGTCAATCGTCCGCCTTGGATAATCGGACCGCTCAATTGGCCCGCTACAGACCAAATGTTACCACTATTCAGGAATACTTTCTCGATATCTTCACTGGCACCACCAAACACGCTCGTCAAACCAAGACGAGGAAAGAAATTAGCATGGGCTACGCCAATACGGGCATTGGCAGCAATCAAGGTCTGCTCGGCCTGACGAATATCAGGTCGGCGCTCTAATAGTTGAGAGGGCAACCCAGGCGGAGTGCGCGGTGGAAACATATGATCGGTCAGTACTGCTCCACGCGGAATCGGTCCAGGAGGCCGCCCGAGGAGAAGCGCAATCTGGTTTTCTTTGGCAACAATGAATCGCTCTAAATTGGCAATGATGGCCAAAGTCGAAGCGAGTGCAGCTTCAGCTCTAGCGGTCTCAAGTTTCGACGCGACGCCAAGCTGGAATCGTCGCGAGAATAAATCGAGCGTCTTTTGAAATGATTCAGTGGTTCGCCGCGCGATCTCCAATTCAAGATCTAATTCACGTAACTCGAAGTACGCTTGCGCGACTTCACTCACCAACGAAAGCACAACGCCACGGCGAAATTCCTCGCTTGCCAGCAGTTCTGCTAATGCCGCATCAGTCGAATGTTGAATGCGGCCCCACACATCGAATTCCCATGCCAGGTTGAAAATGCCTTTGAAGGCGTTATTCTCCTGCCCACGTGGTACCTGCACAGAAAGTTGTGAGGTACTATGAGAACGCCCAATGCCTCCTTCATAACCAATCTGCGGGAAGAATTCGGCGTGGGCCACGCCATAGAGCGCGCGTGATTGCTCGACCCGAGCGGCAGCGATACGCAGGTCGTAGTTGTTCTTCAATGTTTCATTGATAAGCTCTGTCAGTGCACTGTTACGAAAAACCTCCCACCACGGGAGATCAGCAAAGGAAATTGCCTCCGGCGTACCGACGTGACTTCGATAGTCTTCCAGCGCAGATATCGTCGGGCGTTGATACAATGGGCCGAAGGAGCAAGACGTTAGGAAAGTAACGGTAAAAAGTGAAATCACTGCAAGTGTCTTCATAGTTAATCCGCCACTCCTTCAACCGCCACAGCGTCAGCCCCTTGTGACGTGTGGGTCCGCTCTTTGCGATGAATGATTCTCTCAACAAAGACAAAGAGAACAGGAACGATGAAGATCCCGATCAGGGTCGCCGCAAGCATCCCACTAATCACCACCGTTCCCAGAATCCGCCGTGCTTCTGCCCCCGCACCAGCGGCCCTCCACAACGGCACACACCCTAAGATAAACGCAAAAGAGGTCATCAGAATAGGCCGTAGTCGCAGCCGCGCTCCACTAAGGGCTGCCTCGCGGCTGGATTTGCCTCGCTCGCGTTCAAGCTTGGCGAATTCGACAATAAGAATTGCGTTCTTTGCGGCTAGGCCAATGAGCATGACAAGCCCAATCTGCGCATATACGTTGTTCTCAAACTGGCGCATCCACAAACCAAGGAAGGCTCCGAGGATGGCAATCGGCGTGCCCAGCAATACGCTAAACGGAAGTGACCAGCTCTCATAAAGTGCCGCCAAGATAAGGAAGACAAGAAGGAGTGATAACGCAAAAACACCAACTACTCCTCCTTCTGCACGCTTTTGCTGGAAGGATAGCGTGTTCCAAGCGTACCCCATGTCTGTTGGCATGACTTGATGAAAGACCTCTTCGAGCGCATCCATCGCTTGACCAGAACTGTAACCCGGTGCGGCCGTACCAATGATCTCGGCAGCACGATAGAGATTAAAGTGCACCGTGAATTCCGGGCCAGTCATAGGCTCAATCGTAACCAAGGTCGAGAGAGGCACCATGTTGCCCTCGTTGTTGCGAACGAAAAACTGGCCGATGTCCTCAGCGTGGATGCGATACTCCGGGTCCGCTTGCAGGAACACACGCCACTGCCGCCCAAAACGGTTGAAGTCGTTTACGTAAAAACCACCCATGAGAGTTTGCAACGCTGAGTACACCTCGCGGATATCAACTCCCAGCTTTAGGGCTTTATCCCGATCGACACGGGCAAAGACTTGCGGCACAGAGGAGCTGAACAAACTGTTCACTCCCGTAAGTTCTGGCCGCTTGCGGGCAACATCAAGGAAACGGTTAACCTGATCTGCGAGGAACTCAACTGTTCCACCACTACGGTCCTGGAGCATCATACTAAACCCACCAGCCCGACCGAACCCCGGAATGGCTGGCGGGAGGATAGCGAACGCGCGACCTTCGGGTAGTTGGCTCAACTGACGGTTGAGAGCGGCTTGAATACCTTTAACGCTCAGCTCTGGAGTCGGCCGTTCTTCCCAAGGCTTAAAGCGAACGAAGCAAGTTGCTGAGTACGAGGTCAGAGTTCCCGTCAGCAGATTGAAGCCAGCGAATGCATTATAGCCTAGCACTCCAGGAGTTCGGGTGAGGATCTCTTCGACCTTGCGAACCACCGCATCCGTGCGCTGGAACGATGCCGCGTCAGGTAACTGCACCGACACAACGAGATAGCCATTGTCTTCGTCCGGAAGAAATCCGCCCGGCAGGATTTTCCCCAGTTGACCGGCAACTCCCGCAATCGCAATCAGGAAAAACAAACCGAATATCGTCCTACGGACAAGGAGCCCGGTGCAGCGGATATACCCGTTCGTAGTACGATCGAACACACGATTGAATCCGGCAAAAAGAAGACCCAGCGGTCCTTTCGTCTTGGTGACCGGGCGCAGCAACTTGGCGCTCAGCGCGGGACTCAAGGTGAGGGCGTTCACGGCCGAAATCACTACGGAGATCGCAATGGTTAGCGCAAACTGCTGATAGAGGCGGCCAGTAATACCTCCCATAAAGGCAACCGGGATGAAGACCGAAGAGAGGATAAGAGCAATCGCAATGACCGGGCCAGACACTTCTTCCATCGCCTTAAGAGCGGCATCACGAGGAGTGAGGCCGCGTTCGATATTGTGCTGTACCGCTTCAACCACGACGATGGCGTCGTCAACAACCAAACCGATGGCGAGCACCAATCCAAAAAGGGAAAGCGTGTTAATGGTAAAGCCCATTAATGGGAAGACCATGAAGGTCCCAATCAACGAGACCGGTATGGTGAGCAATGGGATCAGTGTTGCCCGCCAGCTCTGCAAGAAGAGATACACCACCAGTGTCACAAGCACGATCGCGGCCAGCAGCGTCTTGCCAATTTCTTTGAGACCTTCAGTCACTGGGAGTGTAGTGTCGATCGAGACCTCGTAGTCGAGGTCTGACGGAAACCTGGTTTTCAGTTCCGCCATCGTCCTCTTCACTTCGTTCGCCACAGCGAGGGCGTTAGAGCCTGGCAGTTGATACACTGGGATCGCTGCTGCGGGTTGCCCAGTGAGCCGTCCACGTTGACCGTAGAGTTGCGTACCGAGTTCGATGCGGGCAATATCGTTGAGCCGGATGGTCGAACCATCCGGGTTGAGGCGGACGACAATGTTACCGAATTCTTCGGCGGTGACCAGTCGCCCTTGGGCACGCACCGCGTAGGTAAATTCTTGTCCTTCCGGCGCCGGCTCCGCGCCGATCTGTCCCGCTGGATTCACCGCATTCTGTTTCTGGATCGCCGTTTGCAAATCGGTCACGGTTAGACCGAGTCTGGCGATTTGATCGGGTTTGATCCAAATGCGCATAGCATAGTCGGACGATCCCCGTATTTGTACATCACCAACCCCAGAGATGCGCTTGAGTGCGTCGGTAATATTAATGGTGGCGTAGTTGCCGAGGAAGGTCCCGTCGTAGGTTCCATGCGGCGAGATAAGCGAGATAATGATCAGGGGGAACGCGAGTGATTTTTTCACGCTCACGCCAAAATTCTTGACATCGAGCGGCAGTGAAGGTGTCGCTTGAGCGACCCGGTTTTGTACCAGCACATTATCGATATCAACGTTGCTCCCAACCTCGAAGTCCACCGAAAGCGTCAGGGTTCCATCGTTGGCATTGGTGGATTTCATGTAGAGCATATTATCCACACCGTTGACCTGTTGCTCGATGGGGGTCGCAACCGCTTGTTCTACAGTGATCGCATCGGCTCCGGTGTATGCTGTCGTGACTTGAATCTGCGGAGGCACAATGTCAGGCAACTGCGCAATAGGCAGTCGGACCATGGCAACTGAGCCGGCAATGGTAATGAGAATCGCAATGACCATCGCCACGATAGGTCGATCGATGAAAAATCGCGCCATACTATTTCCCCCCTGGTTTTGCCACTGGCGGCGGCGCTGTCACTGGAGGAGCAGTAGGCGCTGTGGCGTTCTGCCCGTTCGACTCAGCCGGGACCAGTTTCGGGTTGACGAGGATTCCGTCTCTCACTTTTTGTAAGCCCTCGACTACGACACGATCTCCAAGGGCGAGCCCCTCATCGATCACCCACAATGTCCCCACCCGAGTACTCGCTTTCACTACGCGAAACTCGACCTTATTCTCCGCATTGACAATGGCAACGCGACGGCTCCCCTGGAGTTCCTGCACAGCCCGCTGGGGAATAAGCAGGGCGCCGATTTTTTGATCTGTCACTGCACGAACCTTAGCGTACAAACCCGGACGTAGGATACTCTTGGGGTTCGGAAAGTAACTGACGAGAGTAATCGTTCCGGTCTTGAGGTCAACCTCCCGGTCTGGCAGAGCAAATCCACCAGGTTCCGCATACACGTT
Organism: Deltaproteobacteria bacterium; assembly: GCA_043772795.1. Classification (GTDB taxonomy): domain Bacteria; phylum Desulfobacterota; class Binatia; order Bin18; family Bin18; genus VGTJ01. The sequence continues at coordinate 1,244 of JAYVFX010000043.1, read as the reverse complement.
CCCATCAGCGAGGATCAGCTCGATCGGCGGCCCGTGTCGTTCGGCGCGTTTCTCCGCCTGCATAGCCAGACCGATGCGGTCAGCAAATTTGAGATACTCACGCTCACTAATGGGAAACGTCACCTTGATGGGGTCCACTCGTGACACCGTTGTCAGCAACGTGTTCGCGCCGATCAAGTCACCAATCTGCGCCACCGCAATCCCCGCGATGCCGTCGATCGGCGATTTTACTTGCGCCCATTCTAAGTTGAGCTCTGCCTGCTTGACGGCACCACGCGCACCTGCCACGGCAGCCTGGTTGCCACGATCGGCTTGAATCGCATTATCAAGTTCCTGTTGGCTAATCGCTCCTTCTTTGGCGAGTGGCGTATAGCGTGCGACATCAAGGCGAGTCTTGCCCAACGCGGCTTCAGCTCGTCCCAAATCGCCTTTGGCCTGATCAAGAGCCGCTTGGTATGGACGCGGGTCAATCGAGAAGAGCAGATCTCCGGACTTGACGGATATTCCTTCGCGATAGTGTCGCGCCTGAAGGTACCCTTGCACACGCGCGCGAATCTGCGCGTTGATAGAGCCGTCAGTTGTCCCCAGCCATTCTGAGTACACGGGAACATCTTGCTGAAGCACTGGAGTGACAAGAACCTCTGGTGGCGGCGGTGGCGGCGGCAGTGCAGCAGGTTGCGATTTCTCTTTGTTACAACCGACTAACGTCATCACGATGATGACCCCAAGACCAATCACAAGAGATTGCTGGGCAAGATGCATCTGCCGCAAGCGCGCCGGAAAAAAAAGTCGAATCATTAGTACTCCCTCGGAATAGCTCCCTTCTTTACAACATGAGTGTCATTATTCAGCTAGTACGTTTCCCAATCTTCCCTAGGTGATTTATCGCTGGGATACACCACGACACTCCATCAATGGGGTTTTTAAACCGGATTGATCCGGCGTCGTCCTGTAGCCCGGCCATTCATGGCCGGGGAACTGTTTTACCCCTCACCCTGACCCTCTCCCCCAAGGGGCAATGGCATTAAGTTAAGCCAGCACGCGTTTCCCGTACTTGGCAAAGCGAAGGCGATGGGCGGCGGAGCGTTTGTTGCGCGCGAACCGCCGCGCCAACTCACCGTTTGAGCACCGGATCGTTGATCGGCTGGGGCGGTTGTTGAAAGACCTGGGAGCGGGGAGACCGCAGAAGAGATTGAACGGGAGATGAGCGCGCATTGTATTGGCTACTACCGACTGAAGACCGA
>JAYVFX010000042.1:0-10024 GCA_043772795.1 Deltaproteobacteria bacterium | reverse complement strand
CCGAGGGGTTTGACACAAAGGATTTGCAAGAGGCGAAAGCATTGATCGAGGAATTGAGGCATTGAGTCATCGGGTGATTGAGGACAATCCTACAATCCTTCTCAATGATACAATGGCTCGATGGCTCAATCATTTAATAGATCAATGGCCCAATGAACACATACATGGGAAAAAGGAACACGCACATATGTCAGGTCGCGCAATTACTGTGACTCTCCCGGAGGTTCTCTACGAACGGGTGAAGATCGCTGCGGAAGCGTCAGCACGTTCAGTCGAAGAGGTGTGTACCCAATCGATTGCCCTTTCTCTGCCAGAACTTGAAGGAGATCTCCCGTCTGAGATCCGCTCAGAGCTGGCCGCGCTTCCGTTGTTAAGTGACGCCGAACTGGAAAACATTGCCCATAGCCTCATGGGCGAAGAGGACCAGGGACGATTGGAAATGCTAGCGGAAGTACAAAAACAACGCTTATTAACTGCCGTCGAAGAAGCAACGCTCACCCAGTTGCTGGAAGAAGCGCAGCGCCTCATGCTCCGCAAAGCGGAAGCGTATCGGCTCTTGGTCCGGCGTGGACATACGGTGTTTTCTGCAGCTGGCACGTCCACGGTTTAACGCCATGCCGATTGCTCCTGCGTTACGGGCGCTGATCGCAGCGCGAGATAAACAGCGCTGTGTATATTGCCTCACCACCGAGGAGAATTGTGGGCTGCGCATGCATGTAGACCACATCATCCCCGAAGTTGCCGGAGGGCTCACGACAGAAGAGAATATCTGCCTGGCATGTTTCTCGTGCAACGTAGCCAAAGCCGCGCAACAAGAGGCTACCGACCTGCTCACCGGAACAACGGTCACACTCTTTCATCCCGTGCGTCAACGATGGAGTGAGCATTTTGCGTGGAGCGAGGACAAAACACGAATCATTGGCTTGACGCCATGTGGTCGAGCGACGGTGAGAACGCTACGCATGAACAATCCGACAGTGGAACGCGCTCGCCGTCGCTGGGTTGCTGCGGGGTGGCATCCTCCGACGGATTAACATCTTCGACTGTACTTGTAATCATCGAAACAAAGCGATCAGCTTTCAACTTCTTTCTTCCAGCAGCCTTTCTGCTTCTCTGGCTGATTGCTGACGGCTCAAATGACCACCTCCAACTGCACGATAAGATTATCCCGATCTCGCAAAAAGCCGATGCCATTAAACTGCCCATCGATGTAGTTATACTGAAGCGTCAGCCGGAACGGGTCACGAACAAATGTCACGCCAGGTTGCACTAGCCATGTCCCCTGCCAATCGTACAAAAACACTAATGCTGGTGAGATAACACCTGAGTAATACGAAGTAGAAACAGAAAGCGTGTTGATAATCTGATACGGATCGAGATTGACAAACGCCTGATTCTTGCGATGCGGGTCGCGTACGGGTACAGAGAAATGCGCAAAGCCGAAATTCGGTACTGCTTTCGTGAGTGAATTGCCATTGAACGCAAGAATATGCGACCCAAACACTTGGCCACTGATGGTAAAGGACTGGGATGGATTGAGGAATCGGATATAGCGGTTGACGTCCATCCCGATCGCCCAACGTATAACATCCGAACGATCGATATCACTCTTGTAGCGCAACAGGGGCTTTCCAGTTGCCGGATCGACTCCGACTTGCCTGTAACCTGGAGTGATTTTACCGGTAAGAGCTGGCCCGAGGATTTGATTGGGTGCGGAATTGAGATAGAAAGGCTCGGCATAGAAGTAGGCAAACTCACCACGCATGACGGCCGAGAGACTCGGGATACTAAAACTGACCGTTGCCCCGCTAATCTGCATTTTGGGAAACCATTGGTTGGCGTGAAAATGATCGGCCAGGAAACGGGACGTTTTTCCAGCTTTCACTGCGGTCTCGAACTCGCCAAGGTTGATCGGTAGGGCAGTCGCAGCCGTTTCTCCCTTTGCGAGCGGTGCGGTCGTCGGAGTCACCACTCGTATCGTCGCTGAATCTAAATAGGTGTAGTAGTGCGCAACACTGAGAGTGAAATCACCAATGACTCCGATAATACGGCCTCCTCCACGTGCATCGGTAAAGTTCCGCGCTGGTTTTTTCACGAACGATTTCAAGCCCGGCGGATTCGGCGTCGCCCAGGGAGAACCAGCAGGTACACCCTCGGAAACTTTGTTATCAAGTGCAACATAGCCCTCAAGGTCGATTTCAGAAAACGGACCTTGGCTACCAAGTCCGTACACTGTACGGAGCATATCGAGCGGGACACGACGTTCGTCAAGCGCGACTAAAAACCCACCAAAACTCGCATCTAGGGGGTTGATCTGATCAAGCAAGCGGAAGACATCGGTTTCTCCCCACGACAGGTTCTGCCGACCGATGCGGATGAACAACGGCCCTTTGGTGTAATCAACATACGCCTCAAACAGTCGGTGACGATGCCGTAAACGTTGGCGGGTGTCGAGTCTGTTTCCGGCAGCGGTTCGCACCTGTCGTTCACTAAAGACATCGGGACCATAGTCCCACACCCCGTCGTACTCGCCACGGTAGGTGACGAAATAATCCATATCGTCTGGGTCAAGCAGCCGAAGCGGCGCTAGTCCATACTGAAGTGGAGACAACAGCCCAGGATAGCGTCCAAAAATGAGGTCAGTTAGGTTATGCCGCAATTCCATCTGCATGAAGGTGCGGCTTTGCAACATATTCCAATCACTGTATGGGGTGCGGAGGCGGGTATTATCAGCCGCCCCTTGTATAGAGTAGGCACTACGATTATAGACGCGACCGTTAAATCGTAATGTTTCTTCCTTATCAAGGAAGATCGCGAAAGCGTGACTAGAGAATACGGTCACTAGTAAGCCGACGCTCAGACCTACACGCTGCCACCAGCCCAGTCCCCGCCGCGGGTGTCCGTGCATGTATACTCCTTTTTGCTTGGGTGTCGTCGTTGCCTGCACACAAAGTGTCAGGAACCAGAGGGAGGCTATAGGAGATGCTCGGGTGAGTAAAGGGGAAAACAACCGAGAAAGAAATGGGCGAAAAGGGTAAACGATGAAAAGGGTAAACGGAAGAAGTGATCGATAAGTCGGGGGGTCGAAAAAAGAGAACAGTTAACGGGCAGCGGACCGTACAGGGTCTTCCTTTTCGCCTCTTCGCCTTTTACCCTTTGACCCTTTTTGCCTTGCCCGTTTATGTTTTTCGCATTTCTCTTAGTGATGCTCCGCTGCGGGCTCATGGTGCTCGCCGTGCCCAGCAGCAGGCGTACCAGGCTCTTTCACGTCAGCCGGGAGCAGCGCCCAGCCTTGCGGCCATTGCACGTTTTTCTGTTGTCGTAAATGCCTGCGGGCTTCGGTATCACTCAGAGTGAAGGAAATCAAAATCGCAAGCCATAAGAACCCGACTACCGCAAACATTTTGGTGAGCTGACTCCCATATTTCACATGCATGAAGAACAGGACGACCAGGACGGTCTTTATCCCGGCAATACCAAGCGCAATGATGTTATTCAAAACTCCGAAGTCTTGAAAGGCAACCCATACGGTTATCCCCGTAAAAATGATGAGCGCCCCAAGAATAAGGCCATAGAGCTTCGGCGTCGGATGGGCATGAGCATCGTGTGCATGTTCCATAAATGTCATCCAACGTGCGCGTGACGGCCAATTAAATACAACAAGGGGAACAGGAAGATCCACACAATATCGACAAAGTGCCAGTACAACCCAAACACTTCGATCGGCGCATAATAATCCTTATGGAAACGCCCCCGCCACGCCATGACAATCAACGGGATAAGTATCCCCGCGCCAATAATCATATGCAGCGCATGCATGCCGGTCATGGCGAAGTAAAAGCTATAGAAGATTTCCACGTTCTTGGCATTACCGATCGGTTCATGCCATTGAAAGCCAAGTCCGGGAATATGGTGATGCTGGAATTTGTCGCTGTACTCGATCACTTTAACGCCGAGAAAGACAAACCCGAGCATAAGGGTCGCGATCAAGTATCCAATGAGCGGTCCCCTTTTACTATTCTGCGCTGAGTGGACTGCCATCGCCATAGTAAAACTGCTCAGAATCAGGACTGCCGTATTAAATCCGCCAAGCCTGATGTCGAGGATATAGCTCCCAGCAATAAAGGATTCCGGATAGTAGGAGCGATACACGGTATACCCGGTGAACAATCCACCAAAGAAGAGGATCTCTTGGACGAGGAACGCCCACATCCCGAGTGAAACTGCCTCGGTCTGCTGTGCTCGATCGTCGAATTGATGGGCAACAAAGGGGTCGTGATGCGCTGCGCTAGTGTGTGCTTGCTCGGACAACGTTAGCCTCCGGAAGATGAGAATATTCGTATGCTTCTTCGGTCACAATCGGTGTGCTCTCGAAGTTCCCGGTTGGTGGTGGAGAAGTCGTGTTCTCCCATTCCAACCCTTTTGCGCGCCAGGGGTTTGATCCTGCGATTTGTCCAGATTTCAATGACCAGAGGAAATAGATAAACGGGAGAATGTACCCAACTCCCAAAATCGTGGCCCCCGCTGTCGACATGACGTTGAAGAGCTGAAATTCCGGTGGATAGGTGTGATAGCGCCGAGGCATACCAAGGTAGCCAACGATGAACTGTGGGAAAAAGGTCAAGTTGAAACCGACGAAGACTAGCGAGGCAGAAAGCTTACCCCAGAATTCTGGATACCGGCGTCCAGTGATCTTTGGCCACCAGAAGTGGAGACCACCAAGGAAAGCCATGATCTCACCGCCGACCATGATGTAATGGAAATGCGCGACGACAAAATAGGTGTCGTGCATGTGGACATCGAGCCCGACAGTACTTAAGAACAATCCAGTTACGCCGCCAATCACAAACAGTCCTAAGAAGCCGACGACGAAATACATAGGTGATTCATAGGAGATCGACCCTTTGTATAACGTCGCTGTCCAGTTAAACGTTTTGATCGCCGACGGAATTGCCACCAGAAAAGTGATCAACGAGAATACCATTCCGGCGTACACTGACTGGGTACTCACATACAGGTGGTGACCCCAGACGAAGAAACCGATGATAGCAATGCCAAGGCTAGAGAAAGCCACGAACGAGTAGCCAAAGATCCGCCGACGTGCCACACAGGCGATCATCTCGCTGATCACACCCATGCCGGGCAGAATCATGATGTACACGGCAGGATGTGAGTAGAACCAAAACAGGTGCTGGAACAATACCGGGTCGCCGCCGAGATTAGGATTGAAAATCCCCAACCCTAAACCACGTTCAAGCATCAGCAACACAAGCGTAATAGCGATAACTGGCGTCGCCAGGACTTGGATGAGGCTCGTGGCATACAGCGCCCAAATAAACAGCGGCAAGCGAAACCAGGTCATCCCTGGTGCCCGCATCGTATGAACTGTAACAATGAAGTTGAGGCCGGTCAGAATCGAGGAGAATCCGGCAGTGAACGCTCCCATAGCAGTGAGTATGACGTTACTATTGGAGTACACCGAACTGTAGGGAGTGTAGAACGTCCACCCAGTATCGACTCCACCAAAAATTGCCGAGGTAAGCATAAAGATTCCGCCGAGCATAAAGACGTACCAGCTCATGAGGTTGAGCCGCGGGAACGCAACATCACGTGCTCCGATCATCAGCGGAATGAGGAAGTTCCCCAAGATGGCGGGAATCGACGGAATCAGCACGAAAAAGATCATGATGATCCCGTGCATGGTGAACATCTTGTTATAGGTCTCCGCTTCCAAGAAGTCACCAGCTGGAGTCAGCAGCTCTAAGCGAATCATGAGGGCAAAGGCCGCTCCCATGAGGAAGAAGACCGCGACCGCAACCATGTACAGAATAGCAATGCGCTTATGGTCCAGCGTGAGAAGCCACGACCTCAGACCATATCCGTCGTTGAGATAATTCTGACTCGGGATTTCTAGCGCTGGCGTTTCTTCATGTTTAGGAACTGCTACTGCGCTCATAGTTCACCCTTGTCTTTACTCACATTGTCTCTTCTTCGTTAGACGAAGAAGAGGTTCCGTCTGCTGGAGGTGTCAACGGCGGATCTGTTGGAGTATCGGTTCCAGCATTCGGTTGCCCGGCATCGGCTGGTGGCGTTGCAGCCGCAGACGGCTCTTCTGGTGCTGGGCTCACCGCATGCCCTTCTGTCGGCTGCGGTTCAGCAGGCGCACCCTCAGTAGATTTTACAGCTGCAGTTTTCTCGCCCGCTGCTCCTCCTAAGGACTTAATATAGGCGATCAGTTGCATGATGGCGTCTTCAGTAACCTGCCCTTGAAAGGTTGGCATGTTCGGCTGATAGCCAGCAACTACCTTTGCCGTCGGATTCAAAATAGATTCACGAATATACGCTTCATCGGCAACCGTCGTCTGTCCATCCTGGAGCTTGACCTCTTTGCCAAAAACCCCTTGCAGCACTGGAGCCATGATGCCATTGGTTTGATGGCAGGTCACACATCGCTGTTCTTGAAAGAGACGCGCACCAGCAACTTCCGGTGTTTCTCCAGTATTGACCGATGTCGCACCCCCATTTTTGAGCCACTGTTCATACTCTGGAAGTTCCATCACCACAACCCGACCGATCATCTGCGAATGTTTGGTTCCACAGTATTGAGTGCAGAAAATATGATACTCTCCGGTCTTGGTCGCCTCAAACCAGCTTATTGAATAACGGCCTGGGACTGCATCCATCTTGGTGCGGAACGCGGGAATAAAAAAGCTATGAATCACATCTTCAGAGGTAATCGTCAACTTCACCGGTTGCCCAAGTGGCACGTGGAGTTCGTTGATCTCGCGTTTTCCCGAGGGATGCTGAACCTTCCACATCCACTGCTTCCCGACTACAGAGAAGTTGAGGGCCTCGGCTGGCGGAGTTGAGAGTTCGAAAAAAAGCGCGATCCCCCAACCAAACATGACCAACACGATCCCAAGAGGGATCACCGACCAGAGAATTTCGAGGGGAAGATTACCCTCAATCTGTTCCGGAATCTCGTCTTCCGAGCGCCGTTTGTACTTGACGACAAACACGACAATAGCGGCGTAGATTCCTAGTGAAACAAGGATAGTCACCAGGAGGATAAAGATGTAGACGGCATCGACCTTCCAGGCGAAAGAAGATGCGAGATCAGGCCAAAAAGCGAATTTTCCTATCATGGTCGTTCAGTGTAGACGCGGATTACGCGTTACTTTTCCTTGGTGACAGCGCCCTTATCTTATCGCCGGTGATTTTGTCACGACGATTGCGACGAGAGGAGATCAACATGAATCCCCCCAATGCAAGCATCGTTACCAAGCCGCCAAGCTGTAAGGCTCTCGTAATGATCAGACCATATTTTCCAGTGGTCGGATCATAGTGGAAGCAGAGTAATAGCACCTGATCGACCGGCGAACCGATCTTGCCAGCTGATGCCTCAATCAGTCCGAGGCGAACATCGCGTGGGGCATACTCAATGCCGTAGAAATAACGCGACAGTTTTCCGTCCGGCGTGAGGATCATAATACCACTGGGGTGGGCATACTGCTGCATTTTCTCATCGTAGGCGTAACGAAACCCCACCGCTCGGGTCAGTTGCTGTATCGTTACCTCGTCTCCGGTTAAAAAGTGCCAACCAGTTTCTGCGCCCTTACGGCTGTAGCTTTGCAGAGAGGTTTGTCGTTTAAGCGCCGCCGAGGCGGGCGTATCTTTCGGATTAAAACTCACGGTGACAACGTTAAATTCAGTCCCAGCAGAAAATGACAACGTGCGCAGGGTGCGAATGAGCCCGTTGATAACCAAGGTACACAGCATCGGACAGTCGTAATAGGCAAACGAGAGAATTACTGGTTTCTCGCCAAAATAGTCGCCCAACTGCACGGTTTTTCCGGTCTCATCGCGAAACGAGAGCGTCAGCGGCAGTTGCTCATTCAGACGCTGATCTAGGCCGATATTGGCAAACGGATTCTCTGATGCCGGTTTACTGTACGAGGGGTTTTGATTATACGCGGCAAGCTGGGCGATTGCAGGAGATGAAAACATCAGGGCAAGAGCAAGCACCGTCGATAAGGAAACCCACCGGCACCCTCGCCGCGTCATGGAGGCAGGACACGGGGGCATTTTCCGATCAGAGCGGTATATGTTGTTCTCGCCCATAGTTCTACCTACTGTGCAGGTTTCGTTTCTTCTCTTGCCGGTAAACCTCGCTGAGCCAACAGCTCAATAGCATGCTCAATAGGAATGCCAACGACACCAAGGTCTTTGTTCACCCAATGGTATTCCTGCAAAGCGGCGTCCTCTTTAGCATGCAATTCTTTCAAGTCTTGCCCTGAAGCAACCTGGAGTCGTGGAGTAGGCGGTAACCGATCGGGATTTGCTAGGGGTGACAGCGGCGCGTCGGTCCGTGTGTAGTTGAAGTTCATGTGGTCGAGTAGGATCTTCACGGTCGCGAACGTGGCCAATGCCGTGATGGCGAGAACGAGGGCAAAGGCCACAACCGGCTTGACTTGGACCGTACTGATCTCATGGAGGGTCTCAGGATGGTGTCCCTCAGGGGAATGATGTTTCGCTGCGTGCGAGTCCATAGAATTTACAACCTTCACGCGTGTTCTAACTCACCAGTAACCGCTTCATATGAATTATCCGGCAGTGGCAAGAGGGACCGTCCTTGCAAAAGCCAGAAGAATGCGGCTAACCACGCACCGCCTATAGCAACAACAGGGATGATGTAGAACAAGTGAAAATGAAATTGATGCGGAGCAAAGGCCGGAACGATCTGCCAGAAGAGATCAACGAAGCGTACGACGAGCATATAGGCCGCGACCCACACCAATAAGTGCTTCTTACGCTTCAGTTTCTGCGAGAGCAGAATGAAGAACGGGACAAAGAAGTGAAAAATCATGAGTCCGATAGCGACAACCTGCCACCCATTACGAATGCGGTTGATATACCAGGGAATTTCCTCGGGCAAGTTCGCCGACCAGATAATCAAGAACTGCGAGAACGAAGCGTACGCCCACAGCACGATGAAACCATGCATGAGCTTGCCTAAATCATGAAACCGCTTGGGTGTCGTTAACTCAGTGAAGGGCTCATAATCCGAGAACCATCTGGTCATCACAATGGCGAACGCGAGCGTAACCAATCCTTGACACACAACAAACAGAACGCCGTAGATGCTGGAATACCAGTGCGGCTCCAAGGACATCACCCAATCGAACGATGAACCAGTTGTGATGAGAAAGAATAGCACTGCCCCCGGCCCGCTAATGTTTTCCGCTTTTTTTACAATCTCAAGACTGGGAGTTTTTTCGAAATCCTGCGATCGCTTGTGGAGCATCCACACCCAGACGAACCAAAAAGCGAAGTAGAGAAGCCCACGAATAAAGAACGCGGTCGGATTAAGATAGAAAGCTTTTTGTTGCAAAATCTTATCGTGGGCGACATGCTCGGGGTTGGCCCATTCATACAAATGCGGCAGCCCTAATAGCCATAGCACCAAAAAAAGAAGGAACATTAATGGCAGAGTCCGCATCCCTGCCTCAAGGAACCGACGGCTAGCATGACCCCAATCACCGCCAACGAGGTTGTGCAACATCACTAAGCCAAGACAGCCGAGAGTAAGGTTCATCCAGAACATGAAGCCGATGAGATATCCTCGATAAAACACCTCAGGGTTCGTGACGGCTCCACCAATGCAGGCAAGGGCGCCAACGACCGCGATACCTACGCAGAGTTTCTGATTGCTCGCGATTTTCGCACGTAAGGTTTCAGAAATGTTCATTAGTGCGTTCCGTCTAGTTGCTGCCGCGCTTCTGCCGGGACATCGTCAATCTTGGCATTCTGACTCAACTGTAACGCGCGAATATAAGAGATAATTGCCCAGCGATCCCGGACAGGAATTCGGTCCGCATAGTCAAACATGGCGCCAAACCCGTTAGTAATGACATTGAAGAAGTAGCCGACCGGAGCCTCACGTAAACGATCGATATGGTACGAAGGTGGGTGCTTGAGTCCACGCTGCACAATCATTCCTTCTCCATCCCCCAAACGGCCATGA
>JAYVFX010000041.1:0-2066 GCA_043772795.1 Deltaproteobacteria bacterium | reverse complement strand
ACGTCAAATTCCTGTGGGCTCGCAACGATCCGACGAGCAAAGTCATCGACAATGTACTGGCCGTAATCGATATCAGGATAGTCCTTTGCGGTTTCTTCTGCGACACGGCGGAACAATCCGTCACTCTCGCGTAGCATGTTGTATTTGCTTGTGCAGATCACTTTACCTCTACCGCCGTGGGCTTTACGCTGCCGTGCGAGTTCGCAAGCAAAGCGCACTACGCGGCGGGTGCCTTCTTCAGTGATCACTTTGATGGCGAACTTTCCGATTGGTGTCGTATCCAGTGGTTTACGGGTAAGCCAGCTATTAACTTTTAGTGAAGAAAGGGCGCTGAGGTCCCCTTCGATACCCATGTACAGGTCCTCAAGATTTTCACGCACGATGGCAAAGTCGATGCCGTCAGGATTCTTGAGCGGGCTGTGAAACCCTGGTCGCCATCGTGCTGGACGAACATTGGCAAATGTCTGTTTCCCCCAGCGTAGATGATTGAGTCCCCCAGTCGTTCCGTTGGTTGAACCGAATAATGTAGTATCCGATTGATCAATCGCTGCGCGGAGCGCTTGGTCGAACGCCGACCGCGAACCATAGCGCTTGCTTCCTTCTTCGCCGTTCGGGAATTCCGTCCACGCTATATCAAGATTCAGACTTTTTAGGATTTCTACCGCGGGAGCCATTGCCTCTGGAGCGGCGTCGTCGCCAGGAATAATGACTACACGTTTGGCCATGCTGTCCTCCTTATTTGTGTGACGGCTGAGGTTTTTGTCTGTACTCATTCACGAAACACGAGAGCGCAGCAACACTACAAGCCCCAAGGCTGAGGAGTCAAGCCAAGCGTATGCCCTCGTATGTTGGATCGGGAACAACCTTGTCTGGCTATAGCGATCCGAACACGGATCGCTCGGAGGAAGGGGGCAAGCAGAAAATGGGAAAGGAGAAAAGCAGAGGGACGCAGCATACTGCGCCCCTTATCCCTAGAGTGTTCAACGAGTTACGTCAGATCAAATTGGAATATTGAGTTCATACCTTTTGCTGCATCTTTATTAAATGTGTCCTTCATGCCATCCATCACTTGTTGTACGGTTGTGGCTGGGGAACCACCGCCACTGGATTTGAACAAACTCTGGAGTTTCAGGGCGAGCCCCATGTCACCAGCGATCTTCAACTTCCCGGTCATAAAAGCCATCTGTCCGTTGAGCTTGCCGTTGATCATATCGAGGTAGTCATTCTCTTTCATGGTCAACGTGATGTTGGGCTTCTCGCACGTTCCTGACTGAACATCGATCGTCTCATTTGCGATCATGCAATGGAATTGGGTTGCCATAGGACTCCTCCTCTACAAGTAAACTCTCTCTACGCTACCAAGTCTTTTTTCGCGAGAAAAGGTCCTTACTGGAAATGAGGGATGATTTTTTCTCCGAGGAGACGGATAGATGACAACATTTGACTCTGATCACGGACGATATGGCGAAAGAGAAAATGGGTGCAACCAAACCGACGGTATTTCTCGATCTCGGCGATGACCTCATCCGGACCACCGACGAACAGAGCCTCGAGTTTCTCATCAGAGAATCCACGATATCCCGACTGAATAACTGGATCGGCATGCTTTTTTGCTGTGGCTAAATCTGGGGCAACGTAAATGTCCCGACGAATGGGCAGTTCACTCACACTTCGTCCGTATTCTTGCAAGGCTTTACGGTAAAACCCAATCCTCTCCTCGCATTGGCGGAGGGACATCCATGGAGCAATGAGCCAGCCATCAACTAACCGGGCGGCGCGACGGACTGGGTCATCGGCATCGCCACCAAGCCACACCGGGAGTGGTTGCTGCACAGGTTTAGGATTAATAGTTACATTAGAGAACTGCCAGTATTTTCCATCATAGGTTACGTTATCACTGGTCCAGAGCTTCCTCATAATCTCTAGACATTCCTCAAAGCGGCCAGCGCGTTCTTTCCACGGGATACCAAAAGCCGCGTGGGCGTCTTGTTGTCCTCCGCCAGCGGTTTTGAGGGTGAACCGTCCTTCGCAGATCACATCGAGTGTGGCAATCTGCTCGGCGAGAA
>JAYVFX010000040.1:0-4905 GCA_043772795.1 Deltaproteobacteria bacterium | reverse complement strand
CTTCGGACTTTGGACGTCGGACACCGGACAGTTCCCCACTACTGGCTACTGAATGCTGACTACTGACTACTTGTCCGATGAAGCGATACCCCCGCCGGTGCACGGTCTCAATAAACCTGGGGGCTTTGGCGTCATCCTCCAGCGCCTGGCGCAGCTCGCGTACGCACATGGTCAGCACAGCATCACTCACCGTGACATCCAGCCAAATCGCTCGCCACAGGGCATCCTTCGTCACCACCTGCCCGGCGTGATCGACGAGGTAGTGCAAGACGTCGAAGGCTTTGGGCTTGAGTTTGAGCGCCTGCTTCCCCCGCCACAGAGAGACATTGCTTGCATCGAGCCGAAAGTCTGCGAACGTCACCGTACCCTCACTTGTTGTCATGGGTCCTTCCTAGCCGCTGATAAAAAACTGACAAAAAACTGAGAACTTGCTGAGGACTTCGCATCCACCCAGGGTTACTGTTCTCGCATACAACACCCCAGAGTACAACCGAACGTGGACACTCAGAAAGGAATGGTCACATGCCGACACAGACTCCAGCCTCCCCGCTGTTGCCCCCTTGGGCCTTTGTCGTGCAGTTCCGTGTCGAGACGGACCTGGCACAGGGACGCTGCACGGGACGGGTGGAGCATGTGGTGTCCGGTCAAGCCGCGCACTTTCAGTCAGTGGAGGAGTTGCTGGCTTTTCTCACGCGGGTGTTGACAGCGGTGCACACCAACCCCGCACAGCCCTGAAGTTGGAGGACAGAGATACCGAGGCACAGGCGCTGGGTCAGGAAAGGAGATGAGGCCAAGGGAAAGTCGACACAGGGATAGGCAACGGAGCGCAGAGGCAGCGAGTGACGTGCTTCTGTCTTTAGCAACAACCCACAACTTCTGTCCAAAAGGAGACATAGTATGAATCGCAATTTTATTCCGATCAGCACCGCCCTCGTGCTCATGCTCGCCGGCGCCGTCGGCGCCGCTGAAGCCAGGACTCAGCACTATCACTGTAAAGGTTCTGCCACCTTCGTTGGTGGGGTGGAAACCCACATCGATACCAACAATGATGGCATGTCAGCCAACGTGGACCAAGCGCTACTGGAGTGCAACATTGGCCGGCTCTTCTTTCAAGGAGAAATTGAATACGTCGGTCCTCTGGACCTCACGACCTGTTCGCAGGGCACGGCGGAGTACCACCTTGTGCAGCAGCATGGTGTTAATATTGAAGAGAAAACCTCAGACCAACTTTTTGAGACAGGCGTCACGACCACGCTTTGTGTGAGTCCAGACCTCACAGTGAGCGCGACAGGACATTTCTCCTTTACCGGTGGCACAGGGCATTTCACAGGTGCGAGCGGGGCCTTCGACTTCCAAGCAACTGGGAAATACCTAGTCTTTGGGTTTAAAGACAACGTCCTTGGGGGCTTCGGCCAATACACCTTCACCAGCGACGGCACGCTTACTCTTCCTAACGACCGCGAAGATTAAGCCAAGCAGGAGGCCACCTTCTCGGGGTTGAAACCCTCGGTTACCACCCTCGCCTCGTTGTGCGCGGCGGGGGATAACGGTGCACCCTCCCCCAAGAGGCCGCGCAACGCTAACTCGAAGTCACCCAGGGCTAAGCCGTAGAGATGGAGTTGAGGGAGCAGCTCCCTGACCTCTTTGGTCTGGCGCTTAAACAACGGTAAGACCCGACTCACGAACTACTCGTTCAGATCCCGGACGCAGGGCCGACGCACGGTGAAGGATACGCTGCCGGACTCGTGTTTGCACACCTTTTCAAGTTACCTCGTCCAGCATTCTTATTTTCTTCCTGCATATTTTTGACTTTTGCGTTTTGCCTTTTGACTTGCCTTAAAATCCTGGTAAACCACAGTCGGTAAGTTATGAATAGAACCTCCCTTATTACCCAAATTCATACATCTCCGGTGATGGCAGTTCTGGTTGTCACCGGCGGCGGAACGCAAGCCATTGCCGATCTGCTCACGGTTCCGGGCGCATCACGAACTGTGCTAGAAGCGCTGGTTCCGTATAGCGATAAATCTGTGGCAGAGTTCCTCGGTGCTTCACCAATACAAGCGGTCTCCCTCGAAACCGCCGCTGCACTGGCACAACAGGCGTATCAGCGTGCCTGTTCTCTGCGCGAGAGTGGGGAAATTCCAGTCGTTGGACTCTCATGTACAGCGACGCTTGTCACAGATCGACCCAAGAAAGGCGATCATCGTGCGCATGTCGGACTGTCCACCAGTGAGCACACGCGAGTGTTTTCCCTTACGTTGCAGAAAGGCGCGCGTGATCGTCTAGGCGAAGAACGCCTGGTGAGTGATTTGCTTTTGCAGGTGCTTGGCCTTGCGTGCAACATTGTTCCCTCGGTCCAACTGCCTCTCCTATCAGAGGATCGCCTAAAGCAGACTACAAGCGATTGGCACACGCACTGTCCCCGGCCATGAATGGCCGGGCTACATAACCACGCCGGATAAATCCGGCTCAAGCCCCATTCATGGGGCGTTGTACGTAGCCTGGCGATTGATCGCCGGGCGGAGCAACGAGACCAGTTGTGACAAGGTGTACGAATCTTCTGTGCTCGCAAATGTAGCGACGGTCTTGCCTCTCTGAACCAAACTCGTTACAGGGGAAGCCTCATGCGCACCTTAAAGAATCTTTTTGACAACAATCGCACCTGGGCTGAAAAAATCCGTGCCCAGCAGCCTGACTTTTTTGCCAAACTCTCGCGACAACAGTCTCCTGAATATCTGTGGATCGGCTGTTCAGATAGTCGTCTCCCGCCCAACGATATTACCGGCTTGCTTCCCGGCGAGCTTTTTGTCCATCGCAATGTCGCCAACGTCGTCGTTCATACCGACTTCAACTGTCTATCGGTGATGGAATACGCCGTTGTCGTACTCAAGGTCAAATACATCATCGTCTGTGGCCATTACGGCTGTGGTGGAGTGCAGGCGGCGCTGCGCAATTCCGAACTTGGGCTCATCGACAATTGGTTACGCCATATCCGTGATGTGTATTACAAACATGAAGCGCATCTCTCCCAGATTGCGGATGAGTCGCAACGCTGGACCAAACTGTGCGAACTGAATGTGATTGAGCAAGTCAACAACGTGAGTAATACCACAATCGTCCACGACGCCTGGAAACGCGGTCAAGAACTGATGTTACATGGCTGGATCTATAGTCTGCAGGACGGATTATTGCGGGACCTCAACGTGTGTATCACAAATCTCCAGGAGTCTTCGGCGATATATAATGCGGCGATTTCGGCGTTGTGGAGGTAAGACGAACTAAATCGGACCATACAACATTGGCACAGTCCCTGACAAAATCCCCCCGCGCTGCGCGCGGCCCCCTTTGCGAAAGGGGGCATGTTCCCTCCTTTGGAAAAGGAGGGACAGGGAGGATTTCACAGCATGTGCTATAGTGTACGAATGTTCTGTGGTTCGATTTAGTAGTCGGTCAATTGAATTCTGAGGAATAGGTTTTCGTCATGCCCGCGCAGGCGGGCATCCAGGAAGATTTAGCACTGGCCTGGAGTTTAGCCTCCTAGATTCCCGCTTTCGCGGGAATGACGTTCCCTTGGCTATCCATCAAAACTTATCCGACTGATTACTAGAGGCTCCACAACCTGACCTCTTGCTTGTACACTCCTAAGCCCATACAAAAGAACCATCTGAATATTCTTGAGATTGGCGGGATTGATGAAAATCGGAATTATCTCTGACATTCACGCTGACCCGAAAGCCCTACGTCGTGCACTGGAAGATATGCCCTCGACCGACGCCTTGTTGTGTCCCGGAGATGCGATTAGCGAGTATCGTTTCTGCACGGAAACTGTAGAGATCCTGCAACAAGCAAACGTCCTTTGTATCCAAGGCAACCATGAAGTCGTGCTGTTTGGCGGGCGGAACCCAGCCTATCTCAAAAAGTGCAAGGAAACCTTCTCTGCGGAAGCGCTTGATTTTCTGGCTACTGCGCCACTCACGCGTGATCTCGAATTCGACGGCACCAAGATCCTATTGGTACATGCGAGCCCCTGGGAACCATACGACGAATACATCTATCCTGGCAGCACACGACTGGCTCGCTTTGCGACACTCTCTCACGATTTTGTCTGTTTCGGTCACACACACGTGCCGTTCGTCCATAAAGAAGGCCGCGTGACGGTTGTAAACCCTGGATCAGTGTCTCAGCCGCGTGACCAAGATCGTCGTGGAGCCTATGCCATCATTGATACGGACACCAAGCAGGCGACGATTCATCGGATTTCGTTGGAGTAGCTTGTCAGCCCTCAACCTTTAACTGTCGGTTCGTTCTGGAGGGGTATTGTATGGCAAAAAAGACTCCTGCATCACAACATGGTAGTTCTGGTGAAACGTCCAAGACCGCGAGTCCAAGCCGTCGCAACTTCCTGCGGACGGCAGCTCTCGGCGTCGCGGGCGGAGGCGCAGCCCTCGCAGCCGGCTGCAAATACCAAAGCCAACTCTTCCTGATCAAGCGCGCTCCGACCGAGGCCAAAGAGAAGAGCCCAGAGTGGCAAGAGGCTCGCATCCGTAATTATCGTCCGCTGGGTCGCACGGGTATGCAGATGTCGGACATCTCGTTTGGCACTTCGGGTCTCGACAACGTCGACGCAGTGAAACGCGCGCTCGAACGTGGCGTCAATTACTTTGATACGTCACCGGACTACTCACGCGCAGGGTCTGAGAAAACACTTGGTGAAGGAATCAAAGGCCATCCTCGCGATAAGCTCTTTCTTGTCTCGAAGTTCTGTACTCTTGACGGGCACCTCGACAACGAGACACCAGTCAAAGATATCATTGCGACAGTTGAAGCCAGCCTCCAGCGCATCGGCACCGATTACCTTGATCTTGCGCACATCCACGCTTGTGACTCAATCGATCGTCTCATGAG
>JAYVFX010000039.1:0-7248 GCA_043772795.1 Deltaproteobacteria bacterium | reverse complement strand
CCATACGCATATCTCCTTTTGTTCTGTCAAACGCTGCCACAGGAAGCTGAGGAACACAACCGGGGCGATTTCGTCATCAAGCTTTCCCCGCTTCCTCCCGACCCTTATAATACAAAAGGGGGTTGCATGAACACACAAACAGAAACAGTTACGTCACCGATGGCATCATATGATTACGACCTCATTGTCCTAGGCTCCGGTCCTGCCGGTGAAAAAGCTGCTATCCAAGCCGCAAAGTTAGATAAACGCGTCGCCGTGGTTGAACGCGGCTCACAACTCGGCGGCGCGTGTACGCATACCGGCACGCTCCCGAGCAAGACTCTCCGCGAGGCTGTCCTGTTTATCTCCAGTCTCGAACAACGGACATTTCCCGGTATTCAATGTGCGGTGAAGAAACATCGCTTGGGGGTCCAAGATCTGCTGCGCTATAAAACGACCGTTGTCCAAGCCCAAGCCGATGCGACGCGACGGAAGCTTGATCGCAATGATGTCGATACCTTCCACGGTCAAGCCACCTTCGTTGACCCGCACCGAATCGCCATTGAGAGTAGTGACGGAGCACGCCGTACCTGCTCTGCAGCAGCAATTGTTCTTGCCGTCGGTTCTCGTCCAGCACGCCCAGCCTCGATTCCTTTCGATGATCAGCTTGTGTTTGACACGGATTCCGTTCTTTTCATGGAGCGTATTCCCCGTACCCTCGCAGTGATTGGTGCTGGGGTCGTCGGCTGCGAGTACGCATCGATTTTTGCATCACTGGGAGTGAAAGTTACGCTCCTCGATACTCGCTCCAACATTCTCGACTTTATTGATGATGAACTGAAGCAGCGTTTGCTGTATCGCATGCTCAATGCTGGGGTGGTGATGCACTTCGGCGAAGAAGTAACCGCTGTCACTGTCCCTGAACCTGATCGCGTTGAGGCCTATTGCGCGAGCGGTAAAGTGGTGACCGCCGAACGTGTGCTGCATGCCGCAGGTCGCGTCGGCAACACCGATCAGTTGGGACTCCAAGCAATCGGACTCGCTACCGACAATCGTGGGCTACTCAACGTCAACGAACATTTTCAGACCTCGATTCCACATATCTATGCAGTTGGAGATGTGATCGGATTCCCAGCTTTAGCCGCAACCGCGATGCACCAGGGACGCCTGGCTGCCGCGCATGCGTTTCGTCGCTCCAATGGACGAGGGGACAGCAAAGCCTTGCTCTCCCCTCTTGGACCGTTGCCATTCGGTATTTACACCATTCCGGAAGTGTCGATGGTCGGTGCGACAGAAGAGGAATTGACCAAAGACAAAGTCCCGTACGAAATTGGCCATGCCTATTACCGTGAAACCGCACGTGCCCACATTATGGGGGAACTCGATGGCATGCTGAAGCTCCTCTTCCATCGGGAGACACTCCAACTGTTAGGTGTCCATATTATCGGCGAACGCGCATCGGAGCTGATTCATATCGGACAAGCTGTGATCACCTACGGTGGAACGATCGAGTATTTTATCGATAACGTGGTGAACTACCCGACGTTATCAGAGGCATACAAAGTCGCCGCGTTGAATGGGTATAATCGGTTGTAAAGGAACGATTATGAATGTACTTGAAGAGGCCGAAAAATTGCTCGCTACCATGACGCGAGAGGAAAAGGCCCAACTGCTCCAGTGGGTGGTTCGCGATTTAGGAGACACTTTTTCCGGGATCGAGAGCACGCAGGGCGTCTGTGGCGGAGATCCTTGTATCGCTCGTACCCGCATTCCAGTCTGGGTGTTGGAAAACTACCGACGATTGGGCGCGACTGATGCCGACCTCTTACGAACATATCCAACAATTTCTGCTGAGGACTTAGCAAACGCCTGGGCGTATGTTCGCTCACATCGAGACGAGATTGAACAGCAGATTCGCGAATCGGAAGATCTTGATTTTTCAGGCCTCGCTGATCGAATCCACAAAGCCATCGAAGCACAACCAGACTTGTCCAATTGCCTTATTCAGGTCTATAGACCCCAGAAATAATCTGTATCTCAGTTTAAGAGAGGAGCGTTGTCATGGCGCAGATCACGATTGAAGTATCGGAGGAACTTGCTCAGAAGCTTGTACCAATGCGAGATCGGCTGCCCGAGGTATTAGCACGCGGACTTGCTGAGTCTTCGCTGCCTCTTAATGAAGTGTGCCGCTACGTTCTGGAATTTCTGGCGAGTAACCCTTCCCCTGAAGCAATACTCAGTTTCAAGATGACTGCGGCGATGCAAGAACGCATTAGCGACCTCTTGGAAAAGAACCGTGCGAATGAATTGACCATAGCAGAATCAGCAGAGTTAGATGGCTACGAACGCCTCAATCGATTTGTACGAAAGTTCAAGATTCAGGCAGCACTGTCTTCACCAACCCCCCGGTCCCTAACCCCCAGCCCCCGTTTTACCCTCCGCCACCACCACCGCCTCCGCCAGCATTGCCGTGTGAGTAAGCGCAAGATGCAGTCGCTGAATCCCCAGAGATTCGGCATACTCCTTCGCCTTGCCGTGCAGAACAATCTCTGGCCGTGAACCGCGGTTTCGTACAACTTCGATATCAAGCCAGCCGACGTAGCGTCCCCAGCCACGGCCCAGTGCCTTCATGGTTGCCTCTTTCGCCGCAAAGCGCGCGGCATAACTTTGATACTTTCCCGCCCGGCGATTCTCGCAGTATTTTTGCTCACCTTTTGTATATACGCGATCGCGGAAGCGTACTCCCGTCTTCGGATCTGCTACCGCTTTTTGGATGCGGTCTACTTCAGCAAGATCATTTCCAATCGCGATAATCATTCCGCAATCCGCATTCTCCAATCCGCAATTTCTCAACACGCTTCACATTTATGACACGTGGTGACATCACACGGTGGCGTTTGCAGTCCCAACAATGCCTTGCGCCACTCAGCTAACAGGTACTGCTTGCTCACTGAGTGGTCAATAAAATCCCACGGCAAGATTTCTTTTGGGTCGTAGCGGCGGTGGACGAAAAAATCAGGCTGTAGGCTATAGGCTGTAGGCTCTAGAGTCTTTTCTCCCTGTAACCTGTCCCCTGTAACCTGTCCCCTGTCAGAGCGACGCAGTCGCTGAATGACACTCCACCAATCTCCACCATTCTGATGTGCTTCGAGGAGGATTTGCCCAGTGCGACGGTCACCACGTGAGAGTAACGTCTGATAGTATGCTTCGCGTGGAGACTCCGTGTCAACGGTCACGCGGGGTAACCGACCAAGACGTTTTTTCAGCAACGCGAATTTGTCGCGTAACGTGGCAATTTCTTCCATCGGTTCCCACTGCAGTGGGGTCCATGGTTTAGGAGAAAAGGCATTTACCGATAACGTCAAGCTCCCAACTGTCGCGCCTTTGCCGCAGAAGCGTTCGTGAATCTTCGTGGTCAGATCAGCAATCGCTTCAACATCTTCGGTTTTCTCGGTTGGCAACCCCAACATAAAATATAACTTGATCGCTTGCACTCCTCCACCGACCAGCCACTCGGCAGCTCGCAGAATTTCGGGCTCGGTCAAGTTCTTATTGATGAGGCGTCGCATCCGCTCAGAGCCCGCTTCGGGGGCGACTGTCACTGATCGGTTCTTCTGTGCCCCTAACGCATTAGCCAGATCACGCGTGATAACATCCGCCTTTAACGATGACGGCGAAGAGCGGCCGCCAGCCTGACCGATGAACTGACACAGGGCAGCAATACCAGGCTGACTCGCCATTTCTGCGCCAACCAGTCCAATCGTCGAACGTTCCTTCAGTCCCTCAGTCACGCTTTGTTTTATGGAATCGAAGCTACGATAACGAACTGGTCGATACATAAAACCCGCTGCGCAAAAGCGGCACCCCCACTCACAGCCACGGCTGGCTTCGACCAGAAACATATCGCCAAAGACCGCCTCAGGAGAAAGGATTTGTGAAGTAGTCGGATAGGCATCGAGATTCTGAATGAGTCGCCGATTCACTCGTGGTTTGCCCTCGCCATGATACTCAACATGCACGATGCGTCCCTGATCATCGTACTGCGGCGTAAACAGTTCAGGCAGGTATGCGCCTTCGATCGTACTCAGCGCGAGTAATTTCTCTCGCCGACTACAACGAGCATTGCGCAGTTCGGCATAACGCTCGACAAACTCGGGGATCATCTCTTCACCTTCACCGATCAGGAAGAGATCAACGAAGTCTGCCACCGGCTCTGGGTTGAGAAATGTCGCCGGTCCACCAGCAATCACGATCGGATGCTGCTCTTCGCGTTCACGTGCCAGCAACGGCACATGGCCAGCGGCAAGAACATCGAGCACATGGATGTAATCGGTTTCAAATGACAGCGAAAAGGCAAGTAACTCAAAGTCAGGAAGTGGGCGTTGAGTTTCGAGCGACGCAAGCGGCGCTTTGGCTCGGCTCAGCGCTTCAGCTTCATCTGGATCAGGCAAGAACGCACGTTCACAGCGGCAACGCGGATCTTGGGCAATGATCTTATAGGCAGCATGGAATCCGAGATTCGCCATGCCAACCGGGTAACGGTTAGGGTAAATCAGGCAAATAGGGATCTCGCCCTCAGTGTTGGCCTCGAACAATCGTTTTTCTTGCGCAAGGCGTTGCCGGGCACGTTCAGTCGTTAACCACATGCAGGGAACCTATCGGTCTAGCCACCTGCACGCAAGGCAGAGAAGTATTCCTGATGGTTGCTCGCCGTCGTTTCCTTCCGCCCATGCTTCGACAAACCCCAAGCAACCAGATAGAAAGAAACAAAGAACATTCTGCAGGTCATATGAATCATGAGTTTCTACGCTGACAAAATTTTCCCGTTGTTGTTGGACACCCTCACCGCTGGACTGCGGCCACAGTGCAAGGAAATCGTACAAGCCGCGCAGGGGCGGGTATTGGAAATTGGTATTGGCACTGGCGCGAATCTGCCCTTCTATACGAACCAGGTCACTGAAGTCATTGGCATCGAGCCGTCCGCCGCACTTTTAGAGAAAGCCCAAGCCCGCCTGCAGCAACTCAAGCAACAGTCTGTCATACAGCCCCAGATCGTGCTCCAACCGGGGTCCGCTGAGCGAATGGACTTCGCCGACGCAACCTTTGACACGGTTGTGGCGTGTCTCGTCTTTTGCACGATCCCGCGGGCCGAAGCTGCTGCTCGCGAGATGCACCGCGTCCTCAAACCGGGAGGCAGAGTCGTCTTCTTCGAACATGTGCGTGCACCGGTTGCCAATCTCGTAAAATGGCAGAACCGCCTTAATCCGGTGTGGAATGCGCTGGCCTGCGGGTGCAATCTCAATCGTGACACCAAAACTCTCTTCGCCAACGTTGGTTTTCAGTATCAAGAATTGAGGGAGTATCATCACCCGGCGTTACAATTTCTCAAGGTGTGTTCATGGGTGATACAAGGCGTTGCAACCAAACCCACTACGTCGTGACGATCAAACATAAGGAGGGAATCGCAGCATGATTAAGTCTATCTTTCACATCAACGTCAACGTTACAAATTTTGACCGCTCGCTCGCGTTCTACAAAAATGTGGGGTTTAAGATCGTGCTCAACATTGGCGAGGGACCGAACCCTGGCAATGATGTAGGGCTTGGCATTCCCAATAGTGTCGCACGTGCAGCGCTGCTATCGCTCAGTGACGACCCGCGTGCAACGCGGCTCGATCTCATTGAGTGGAAACAACCACCCACGGAAGGCGCTCCGTATGCGCACCTCTACCATACTGGGATTGCCCGGATTGCGCTGTTCACGAAGGATTTGGATGCAGAATACAAGCGACTCAAAGCAGATGGAGTTGCCTGTGTATCTGAACCGGTCGTCATTCGCTTCGGCAACAAAGCGGGAGCTAAGTTTTTTTGCTTCAAAGATCCTGATGGCACCTTTCTGGAGCTGATCGAGCCGTTCAACGAATAACCACTGCACGATGACAACAACAAAGAAAACCAGCGCCGATTCTCCCAGCGACTCGGCGCTTGATTCTTTTGACGATGAGAACCCTTTCCCTGATCCAGTCGAACTGCCTCTTGCGGATGTACTCGACTTGCATCCATTCCTTGCCAAGGAGATTCGTAGTGTCGTCGAAGAATATCTCACACAATGTTGTGAAGCGGGTTTCCCTGTTGTGCGTTTGATTCACGGCAAAGGCAAAGGGGTGCAACGGGAGAGTATTCGCGCGTTGTTGACTCGACTGCCTTTCGTGCAATCGTTTCAGGATGCGCCGCCCGAGGCTGGTAGTTGGGGAGCAACAATTGTGTCCCTCCAGCCTGGTCTCGCACCGTCGGAAAAGAAAGAATGAAGAGGAACGAGCCTCCAATCCTCAGCCCCCAGTACTCTGTCCACATGGACAGAGTACTAGCCCCTCGTTTTTCACGAATCACGATTTCCGTCTCCCCGTTTCGCCCCCCTCCGGCCTACAGCCTTTAGCCTTGCAAATCTTTTCTCTTGCCTTTTCCTATCCTGAGGGGATAAATAAGAAGGGGAATCCTAAAAAGGAGGGGTTTCTATGCAAACCACAGATACTTTCGTACAAGACTTGCGGGTGTATATTAAAAAGGAAGACGAGAAGCCGCTGCTCGGGCCAAGCTTCTACAAATCCGTCTTGAGCGGTGAACTCTCGCGTGAACAACTCAAGAAATGGGCGTTGAACCTGTTCTATGTCACTGGCCAACATATTCGCGCGTTTGGTGGCATTTTCATGAACACAGGACTCAGTCCGATGGATCAAAGGATTCGCCGCCATATCGTCGAGAATCTGATTGATGAAGAAACCATCATGGGCCGTGGTGATGATGCGCACTGGATGTTGTCTATGCGTCTCGCCAAAGCGCTCGGTGCGACAGATGAGGAAGTATTGCATCCGACTGTTTCCAAAGAAGCCGTTGAGTACGTTAATTGGGTCATTGAATTAGGGCGTAAGGAGTATGGTCTAGTGACTCTCGCTGCGATGTCGATTGGCGGAGAAACACGTAGTGACAGTTCGATGAAAGGTTTTGTCAAAGCCTTAAAGGACAAATATAACCTCAGCCGCGCAGACCTTGAGTTCTTTTATGCCCACATGGGCGAAGCTGAAGCCCACGGCGAGCCAGTGTTCGAGATGGTGAAAGAATACGCCACGACTCCAGAGCGACAACAAAAGATTCGTGACAGCATCACCACGTGGTGTGAAAAATTTTCTGCCGCCCAAGAAGGTGGCTATCGTACCGCGATGGGAGCTGATCAAGGTGTACAGGTTCACTTAGCGTAGAGATAGAGATAGAG
>JAYVFX010000038.1:0-4901 GCA_043772795.1 Deltaproteobacteria bacterium | reverse complement strand
CCCGAAAGCAAGGGAAGCAGATTGGTTGATTGAGGTCATCCAAGAGAAGAGAGGACCAATCAGCATTAGTGTTCAGAACTCCGCTTTTTCTTGCAAATGTTTGACTATTGGTGATAGATGTAAAGAAGATTGCGGCGTGTTTCTATGTGTTGGTTACTAGGTGACTGAGGATCGTCAATATGGCTGATCATCCAACAGACCCTGGAAAACTCTTGAATGGGGTCCCTTCGCTTTTTGAGAAAATAATTGAGCTTCGCTTTTTTTATCTCATAGCTGCCTTTATTTTTGCTCTTGATAGTTCTTTTGTTTATTTCTATCGCAAGAATCTACTTGCATTATCAAATCCTTCCAGCAGCCCAGAAGTGACAATTGGAAATACGATTGTCTTTATTGGAGTGTTTTCCTTCTTCCTTGGCCTCTTCTTCCCATTTCTTCGCCACACGCTTCGCTTCATTATTTCTCTACTAGGGGGAGGATACCTTTCTTCGTTAGTAGAGAAATTCTCAAGCTCAGACGATAAGCCTGGGTACAAGAGCATCCTTGTCGTAGAGCATAAGGCATTACTTGAACACAACGAGTTTGATCTGAAAATGATTGCAGAGCATAGAGAAGAGCAACGCCAACAGGAGAAAATGCTTGACCTTGTTTTTGCGATGACAATTCTTTTCGTCTGCAATCGTTGGATTTTCGGTGACCAGAGTGTTCAAACTATAACCCAAGTTTTTGCTTCGTTACTTGAGCGCCCAATGGGGTTTGGGATTTCACGTGCATTATGTATTCTATACGGAGTTTTTTTACTTTTGGCGTTTGGTGGGGTCTTATATGGGTTAAGGCCGATTCAATTCCGAGAGCGTGAGATTTATCTGCCAAAGCCAGAGGACCGACCTCCAAAGGTGAACTAACGCTGCTCACTATGAGACGCTCCATGCTGTCATGAGTAGATCCAAAGCCTGGATTATTGCGTCTCCCTCTTTTTTTTCTTTCTATTGAAACGGCATTCCCAAAAGCAAGGGAAACCAAGAAATTTCACTCTTGCAGGTTTCTAACCGCTGGTGTTACCGTTTGTTCAATAGCTCAAACTGGGGGATCAAATGGCAACGGGAAATGCAGAAGCTATTTTTGAGACATTTCGAAAGTTCCGTACTAGTGGCGGGTTAGAGACTCCCGAAGAGCAATTTGACCCGTATTGCAAGGAAGTCCTTTCTTCTGTGGAGAAGCAGCATTTCGACTATAAAACAAAACATGATAGCCGAAACCCTAATTTGAATGAGTCCGACAAGAAGAATCTTGCAAAAGCGATCTCTGGCTTTGCTAATACTGGTGGGGGTGTGTTGCTCTGGGGTGTTAATGAGGGGCCACCACCAACTCTCCAAGCGATTACAGGAGTTGAGACTTTTCTCAAACGTCTCCTCGATCTTGCGGGACAGGCGACTGATCCGCGTGTTCAAGGAATCGACGGGGAATGGCTACCTTCCAAGGCTGACCCTACTGCTGGTTATGCTGCCCTTTTGATTCCAGAAAGTCAGTTGCCTCCACATCGAGTGATACTCAAGTTGAAAGAGGTTCAGCACCATTACTACGTTCGGACGGCGTCAAATTTCGATATTGCTTCTCATATCCACCTCGAAGACATGTTTGGGCGACGCCCCCAGCCAAAACTAATTACAAGGGGAGGCGGTCAATTTGCTTGTGTTCGTACCCATGCTCGTCCCGCTGCTCGTACCCCTGAGTATAAGTGGAAGATTACTTTTGATATTGCCAATGTAGGACGTGGCACCGCAAAACTAGTGTATGTCGAGTTCTCCCATCAAGATGGGATGTCGGTAGTTTCTTCTAACTTGGGGTGGAGTGGGTCTTACTCAACTGTTAACCAAGAGAGCAATAGCGCAACCATAACGTTTGCACTGACCCCCGAAAGAGTGCTTCATCCTGGTATGGCGTTGCGATTCGATGCCCTTGAGCTTAAAGATAGCCCTCTCCTCCCTCGCCCTTCGGAACAACCAGTGCAGTTCCCGTGTAGACTTTACTGTGAAGGTGCTGCACCTGTTCACACCACTATAGAAGGAAAGCTTCAAGAGTGGCAGGGACAAGGCTAATCCTGCAAACGTGCTTTCGATATGCTGCTTCATGAACAGGTACATGTAATGCAGTTCTGGCCTGAATGGCATAACGACGAAGCAGTTGGGCATCGTTCATCCACCAGGGTTACTGATATTGTTCGAGCGGATGTGTTTGCAGCCAGTAATCGAGATAATGGGCGAGTTCTTCAGCGTCGTTGGGTTTGTACAGGAGCACTTGATGGCCAGCAAGTTGAGAGGGGACAGCGGGCGATTTCTGGGCCAAGAGAAGCACCGGCTTGCGCTTGGCATCCGCGAGGCCGAGTTCATAGAAGATGTTGGGATTCTTATCGGTGACATCTGCAATGAGCATGTCCGAGGTTTCTAGGCTTGAAGAGGTGCTTTTGTCGGAGGTTGCCTCGGCCGAATAGTCAAGCGGCTCAATGTTGTGCTTCTGGAGCTGGTCGGTGACTGCCTGGCGAACTGTCGCGAACTCATGAGTGGCTGGAATGGCCACGACGCAGGAGGGTTTTTCCTTCCACATGGGGTGCTACTCCTTCATCGACAGACTACGTTCCAAGAGAGAGATTGTCCATTGACCTTTCAATCTCTTCAAGTTGTGGTTTTCCTGAGTGCTACTTACGTTAACACGACGACTCCGGGATTGACAGCAAAAAGGACTGTTGGTTAAGTAACGCCTCACTTGCGAAAGTGGCGGAACTGGCAGACGCGCAGGATTCAGGTTCCTGTGGGCTAATACCTCGTGGGGGTTCAAGTCCCCCCTTTCGCATGACTCTTGGAGGAAAGGGGGTTCTGCCTGAATGACGTGGGGTAGAACCCCTTTCTCATTTGCTTATGGCACTCGATAAAACATACGACCCGAGTTTAGTTGAGAAGCGATGGTCCCATGCCTGGATCGATAGGGGCTACTTTCGTCCAGAACAACAGCCGGCAGGCCAGCCGTTCTCGATGGTGATCCCCCCGCCCAATGTCACTGGCTTGTTGCATATGGGCCATGCGCTCAACAATACGCTGCAAGATATCTTG
The DNA here is from genome assembly GCA_043772795.1 of Deltaproteobacteria bacterium. GTDB lineage: Bacteria > Desulfobacterota > Binatia > Bin18 > Bin18 > VGTJ01. Next base: position 1,797 of record JAYVFX010000038.1, on the reverse strand, counting down.
GCGCGTTACAAACGTATGGATGGGTTCCAGGTCCTGTGGGTTCCAGGTACGGACCACGCTGGAATTGCAACGCAGAATGTGGTCGAGCGCCTACTGTTGCAGCAAGGAACTGATCGCTGGGCATTGGGGCGCGAGAAGTTCGTCGAACGCGTATGGACCTGGAAAGACGAATCCGGCGGACAGATTGTGAATCAGCTCAAAGTCCTCGGCGCGTCGTGCGACTGGTCACGCGAACGCTTCACGATGGACGCCGGGCTGTCTCGTGCTGTTCGTGAAGTGTTTGTTCGTCTCTATGAAGAAGGTCTTATCTATCGTGGGCGCTATCTGATTAACTGGTGTCCACGTTGCGAGACGGCGCTGTCTGACTTGGAGGTCGAACCAAAAGAGAGTGAAGGCCATCTGTATCATCTGTCCTATCCGCGTACCGATGGCACGGGGACGGTGACGATCGCGACCACCCGCCCGGAAACCATGCTGGGTGATACGGCTGTTGCTGTACACCCCGAAGACGAGCGTTATCAGGATTGGATTGGCAAAACGTTGACGCTACCCATTCTCGGACGTGAAATTCCAGTAGTTGCTGACGAGCATGTCGATAAAGAGTTTGGTACTGGCGCACTAAAAGTGACGCCGGCGCATGATTTCACCGACTTCGACATCGGTCGAACTCATAACCTGCCCTCCATCTCTATCCTTGACGAGAAAGCCCGGATGACGAGCGAAGCCGGACCCTACGCTGGTATGGATCGCTATGAGTGCCGTAAGCAACTGGTCGAGGATCTGCAACAATCCGGTGTGCTGGTCAAAACCGAGCCGTACAAAATCATGCTGGGCCACTGCTATCGTTGTCAGACGGTGGTCGAGCCGTTCTTGTCCAATCAATGGTTCGTGAAGATTAAGCCGCTTGCAGATGTTGCCATTGCCGCAGTGAAAGATGGTCGCACGCAGTTTTTCCCGACGCATTGGGAGAAGACCTATTTCGCCTGGATGGAAAATATTCGTGATTGGTGCATCTCACGACAACTGTGGTGGGGACATCGTATCCCTGCCTGGTACTGTGATGACTGCAGTGAGATGACGGTCTCACGAGAAGACATCACAAACTGTCCGAAGTGCAAATCGACAAAACTCACTCAAGAAACCGATGTCCTTGATACGTGGTTTAGTTCAGGCTTGTGGCCGTTCTCGACTCTGGGTTGGCCGGACCAAACGGCGGACCTCAAAACGTTCTATCCAACGTCGGTGTTGGTCACTGGCTTTGACATCATCTTCTTCTGGGTTGCACGCATGATGATGTTGGGCCTGAAATTTATGGACGAGGTGCCGTTTCGCCACATCTACATCCACGCGCTTGTCCGCGACGAACGTGGACAGAAGATGTCGAAGTCGAAAGGGAACGTAGTTGATCCGTTAGAACTGATGTCGACATTTGGCACCGATGCGATGCGCTTCACGCTCACTGCCCTATCGGCAATGGGCCGTGATATTCGGCTGTCAGCAGATCGGATCACCGGCTATCGCAACTTTGCGAACAAGGTGTGGAACGCGGCACGGTTCGTTCTTTTACAGGGGCCAGAGGTCGGGGGCCAGGGGTCAGGGAACGGAGAAGACAGTCTAGGGTCTAGGGTCCAGAGTCCAGAGTCCGAAAACAAGCCTCAAGCCTCAAGCCTCAAGCCTCAAGCCCTTGGACTGGCCGACCGGTGGATCTTGTCGCGTTTGCAACGCACCGTTGGTGACGTGCGGCAGGCGCTGGATGAGTATCGTTTCAACGAAATCGCGACCTCCCTCTATCAGTTC
>JAYVFX010000037.1:0-2763 GCA_043772795.1 Deltaproteobacteria bacterium | reverse complement strand
ATCACGCGGGATGCCTGCAAGCGTTGGCGTGACGCGCTGATGTCCGGCAAGGCGACGACTGCACCGGCAAGGAATAAGCGAGTCCCAACTGCGGTCACGCTTGATAAGCGCCTGCGGATGGTCTGCCAGTTTACCAAGTGGTGCCTGGATAAGGATTACCTGCGAGATAATCCAATGGCCGGGCTGCTGTTCCCGAAGCGCATGGTGTCGGCCTCGAAAACACGGAAGGCTGCATTCACTGATGAGGAGCTGGCCAAAATCATCCCGGCACTGCTGGCGCTGCCTGCTGATGATCTCCCTCGTACTGAGTTCAAGTGGGTGGCCCTGGCGCTGATGTTCACCAGTGCTCGATGTATGGAAGTCCTCCAACTGCGTCATGCTGATGTGAGACGTGTTGACGGTGTCATGTGTTTCGATTTCAACCGAGGAGAAGGTAACTCGATTAAGAATGACCCATCTCTTCGACTGGTGCCGATACATTCGCAGCTCATCGCCCTGGGGTTTCTGGATTGGATTGCCTCGGCACATGGACAACCCTCAGATAGGTTGTTTCCATTGATTCATCCGAAGGGTAGCCCGTTACCGTCGATGTGGTTTACGCGGATGCTACGGGTGCTTGGGAGTAAAGCGGCCAGAGGTTAGCTTGCATTCACTGCGTCATACTCTGGCGACGAGGATGGAGAAGCTTCGAACGCATCCCTCGCTTATGCGGCGGTTGCTGGGCCATGCGCTTGGGAATGATGTAGAGAGTCGTGTGTATCTGGCATCGGTGACGTACAGCCCGAAGGAACTTCAGGAGGCGATAGAGGCGGTGAAGTTCCCCCCGATGCTTTAAGATTTAGGTACGAGGTCTGTCAAACCTGTTGCCTGGGCGAACTGCTTGCCAAGAGCTGTACGTGTGAGGGTTCCTGTAGTAACCGTGATTGTTTCAGCGCCGTATTGTTGAGTAATTCTCTGATATTCAGGACGCCCTTCGACCCAACCGTAGGCGTCCTTCGCAACCAACGAACTAAGGTAGTCTACCGTCACAAGCCCTAGCCGAATCCAGTTATCAACCATGGCAGTCTGACGTAGATTTTCTACGGGGGCATGGGAGGAAAGGTCTCTTAAGTTGAGTAGATGAGTCTGTAATGTTATCCAGCCAGCCGGATCGGTTTGTTTTTGCTTAATTTGTACAATGGATGTGGTGGTTAAACTGGCGAGGGATACTAACAGGTGAGCTTCTTCAGAGGTCAGTTGCTTGATGATCTCCACAAACGCTGGATGTGCATCGGACGCCCTCCGGTTGTCCATGGCCGTTGCGAGGAGACTCAAGTACATTTCTTTTAGATTCGGTTCTTCGTGAGAAAACGCGAGACCCTGAAGAACTGGACCGGCGATAGACGCCTTGGGCTCAGCAATGCACTCAACCGGTATGGCTGCGGCCTTTGCTGAAAGATCGCTCTCGAATTTGCTGGAAAAGTAGGCGCGGGCTTTATCGAATGCGAAGTTGACCGCGGCCAACGGCAGTAAGACGTTATTAACTGTCTTCGTGAGAGTGAGGGCGGTCTGTCCGAGGTTTGCCCCCGCCTCTTTCACTTGAGGATTGTCACCTGCTGCTTTGAGGATCTCGCCGACCAAGGCGATACCATCTCTTGCTGTCTTCATTTCGTCTGCCATAGCAGGAAAGCCTCAGATACTATTGGAGCCAAGTCTACCGCAAAGTTCTGGACTTATCCATCGGTATGAGAGGGCGTAGGTCACACATTGAACCAGACCATGGGCCTTCGCCTGATAGGGGTACCTTTACCTACACTAATCACTTGACACCTTTTGACCTGTGCTCGTACTGTAGGTTTCAAGGGAGGGCTCACCATGAAACCGATTATGTCTGTCGCAGTCGCAGGAGGCATAGCTGTCACCATCGCCACACAGGAATTACTTCACCATGGGCCACCGCCCCACGTCACGAATGATATAGAAATACTTGACCCACCCATGGGACGGATAGCTCTCACGGCGGAAGTTTCTGGTGAGATGCTCCATGTGCTTTATGAGGGTGAAGGACACTGGAAGCGGTGAAGTTCCAGCGTGTTGACACATCTTCGCCTGCTGTCGTAGCGTAGGCGACATGCCCGGATTCATTAATAAGAAGTGGCTACTCTACGTGGGTGGCGCTATCCTACTCGCCATCGTGGGAAACGCATTATGGGAATTTCTAGTTAGACCTTCCCTACTAGCTTCTCAAGACTTTCTTTTAAATCTTTCAACGCTCGGAATTCAAGCATTCAAGGACAGTATGTACGTTGATATAGCAAAAGGCCGCTACGACCGAGCAAGTGTAGAATTACTTGGCCAGTATATGGCCTTGGTCGGAGGATGTGCATTTTTTGCAATAAGTATGTTGTTTATGACCACAAAACGTCTCCGAGGACAGCTCAACAAGTTAAAAGAAAAAGTCCAATCTATGGATCACGCAGATTCAGTTGAAAAGATCGTCACTAAGGAAGGACTCCTCGCTAGCATGGCAGACGATGAGAAGAAATTAAGAAAACTTGATCGTTTGGCTTACTTTTTGGCTTTTGTAGTTGGAACTATGGTGCTAGCAAATCTGACGGCAGGTCTGAGAATCAAGTATATGAACGCCGCTGTCACCAACTTTGAACAAACACTGTCCATCACTAAGCCATATCTAACGGTACCCAGGAAAGAAGAACTACTGCGGTCGACATTCTCACAAATCAGAAACAAAGACGGGTATGTACAGTTAATCGAGGAGCTGAG
>JAYVFX010000036.1:0-10275 GCA_043772795.1 Deltaproteobacteria bacterium | reverse complement strand
GCCCCGTCAAGCCGCACGTACCGGCAGCGCTCCACGCCGAGGCGCTCAGCGATCTTCTCCGACGAGGCCTTACCAGCTTCGTCGTTGTCGAGGCAGAGGAAAATCTCGTCGGCGCGCTCCAAGGCGTCGACCCACTCGGGCGGGAATTTCTTTCCAAGCTCTGCGCGCTTGACACCAGCACCGAGCACCATCCCGACCACAGCGTAGTCACGCATCGCGCCAAACTTGCCGCGGAACCCGACCTGCCAGAGCGCGACCGCCTTCAGCTCACCTTCGACAAGGATGACCCGCTTGGCACCTTCCAGATCGTTGGCGTTGAACAGCACCTTCGCGGCGGACTTCTCTTGACGGAACTCTTTCTTGCCGGTGACCGACCGGTACTTGATGTTGACCGCCTCGTCCCCGACGTAGTGCGGAATCGTCACCCAGAGCCGGTCTTCATAGTCGACGGACGCCCCGAGCTTGAACTGGTCAATCGCCCCGTCATCGAAGCCGCGGCCGCGGAGGTAGTCGAGCGCCGCCGGCTCACGCCAGACCTTCGCGTAGGACCGCTGAGCCTTACGGGTCAGCTTCTCAATCTGCTGCTCATCGCGGGCGAACTCGACCTGCGCTGTCCGCCTGATCAGGAAGCCCGCATCGCCGTTCTTCCGGCGGAAGTCAGAGAAGTTGCCACCCTCCCCACACGCCCAGCAACTAAACCGCCCGTCCTGGCGGTGGACTTCCAGATTCCACTTCGGGTTCTGGCAGAAAATACACGTCTGAATTTGGAAGTTCTTGTTGTCAGCACCCTCGCGGAACGCCCACCCTTTACTCTCCAGATAGGACCGGATCTCAGCTTCCGACAGGTTTTGCGTCATCGGCGCGCCTCCTGTCGTCGAGCCACTGCTGCGCCTTCTCGACCCAGTCTTTCACGCGACCAGCCGCGTTCATCTGCCGCGCCCTGATGTAAGCGAGATCAACCTCGTCGTGCCGGTTCTTCCGGACGCGCTCCTTGGCTTCGAGGTAACGGCCGTCCTCGTTGAGAGGTTTGCGACGCGCCGCGTCCGCTGCCTTCTCTGCCTCGACCAACGGATTGGTTGTCTTGGACGCCGAGTAGTCCTGGAGGAAAGCCAGAGCAGTCGTTCCGTGCAGCTGGTTCGGCCACGGCACCAGAGTGTTACCGCGCATGGCCGAGTAACGCGCGACAAGCCGCTCGATGTACATGGACGGCTTGAGTCCGAGGTCCTTCGCCTGCGCCGTCGCTTTGACGAACGGCTCGAACCACTTCTCTTTCCGGAAAGACGCGCCGATCCCCGAATACTTCTCCCGAATCCCTTCATAGGCAGTGATAAACGCCTCGACCTCCGCGCGCACGACGACAGGCATATCGTCGTCCTCGCCCTCTAGCTTCACCGGCGCGGCGCCGACTTCGTCGAGGTAACCCGACCAGCCGTTGAGCAGCTCCTTAAGGTTCATCAGGGAAATGTTGGCGACCTTCCGGTTCTTGTACGTGATCTCCAAGTGCTCGCCGCCCCGCGTGGTCTTCACCACGAGGTCGCGCAGCTCACCGATTTGGCGGTCACCAGTCGTCATGACAGCGGTGGCTCCAAGTCAAACTTCGGGAGCTGACCAACAGGAAGCGGCGGCGGCTCGATCGGGTGCTGCGGCTGGTACTTCATGATCAGGTCTCGCATCTCGCCGATCTTGAGCCCGCTCCAGTTGACTTTCGGCATGTCGGGGATCGCTGACAGGATGGTCCGCAGCGTCCTCGCGTCAAACCGGCGGACGGAATCCTCCGCATACGGGAACTTCGTGCAGGCGTAGGCGCGCCGGCCCCAGGACGCAAGCTTCTCCGCAGACTTGCTCATCCTGGATTTCCGAGTGCGCTCCTTCTTGCGCCGCCGCTTGACCCCGTGGGGGCCGGGCAGCTGCGACTTCGTCGACGCCGGTTTGATCTCCGGCAGGTCAGAGACGGACTGCGCCGCTGTCTTGGCGGCGGCTTCCTTTTTCTGGAGCTTCGCCTTCTGATGCGCCTCAAACGGCCGCGACTTCTTCGTCCAGTTCCAGAACGGCCCGCCAAACCAGATATCCCAGACCGGCCGCTCATCCGAGAGTTTCCGGTACATGTTGGGCGAGATCAGCCCCTCGAACTTCGCGCTGCCCAAAGGCCCTGCGCAGAACGAGCAATCCGGAGCCCCCGCCGGGATCGACGCGCCGCACCAGCCACAGAGGCAGTCCTTGTCTTGGCCCTCGTGGATGACCTGCGCGAGCAACGCAAAGTCCATGTGGTCGACGTCGATCTCTGGGACCTCGGACTTGGCGCGCGCAGTAAGCGACGCGTGCACCTCGTGGAGGAGCCGCCACACTGTGTCGAAGTGGCCGAGCAGCTCCTGAAGCGTGATCCTGCCGCGGACCTTCTGAAGGTCGTTGAGCTGCCTACGCAGCAGCAGGTAACGCTCGGCGTGCAGCGTGCGCGCGGTCTCCATGGTATCCCGTCACCCGATAGCGTGTGTTTGGTAGTGGGAGATATATACGGGATCCGACGGCAACACGCGCACGAGTACACGCCGAATTCTTGTAATCGAGCGCCGCACTTGATCTTTAGTTAGGCCCGTCGAAAGTGCGATCTCGTCGACTCTTCCCGTCCCGTTCGCGAGCCAATACTCGATCACCTGACAGTCGGCCGGCGTCCCGTCAGCCAGCGCTGCGTCGACAGCCTGGCGAACTTCAGCAAAGAATCCAGGGTCAAGGCCCATCGCCTTAGTGGCGTCGGAGACGCAACCCTCACTCACCGAAACCGTACGGCTAGCCGTTCGCGCAGCGCGGATCAGGTCGAGAAACGTGGAGCGCACCACAGCCTGGACAAACCGCGTGAGCCGACGGCCGTCCTGAGAAAAGTCAGCGGCCCTGTGCGCTGAGATGAGAGCCTCGTCCGCCACCGCCGCGAGATCCTCCAGGGACCAGGCGACGTCCCGGCCAAGCGACGCCCAGGCGCGGCGGGCCCAGGCGCGGCCGAGATTCTGGTACTTCGCGAGGAACTCAAGCGGGTCCATTTTCGTCGACTTCAACGGCAACCTCCACGCGACCTGGCCACTTCTTCCCGAGACCGCTGAAGCCAAAGTTCTTCCACTTTTTCTTCCGGCCCACGCCTTCAATCCACCGGTCCCAGAAGTAGAGGACCAGCGCTTCGTCCTTCCCCTCAAACGGACGGACGACGCGGCCTACCATCTGCTCAACCCGCTGCATGTTCTTCTGGACCGGGACCGTGATGACGGCGGTGTCCATCGCCCGCAGATCATGGCCGACGTCGGCGAAGCTCGTGGCTGAGGCGAAGGCGACGCGTCCCTCAGCCGACGCTATCAGGGCGTTCTGGACCCATTCCTGCTTCTCCTTGTCGGAGCCAGAGCCGATGAGGCAGACGGACTTGTAGCCCCAGCCCTGAACGGTTTTCGCCCAGAGAATCGCAGCCGCCCGGCGCTCGGTGAAGAGCAGCACCCGGCGCCCCTTCCCGAGGCAGTGCCGCACCCAGCCCTCGATCAGCGCGTTCCGAGCAGGGTCCTGCGTGATCCGGTCCACGAACGTCGTCCACTTCTTGTCGTCCTCATAGGTCGCGTCCACGTAGTCGGTCGGGACGACGATGATCTTGGGCTCGACTGTCGTTTCTGCCGTCTCGATCTTGGCGATGACGGGCCCGAGCGTGTCGTAAGCGAGAAACTCCATGCCGTCACGACGCCGCTCGTCAGCCGTCAGGCCGAACCGGTTCTTCGCCGGTAAGGCGTTGAGGACCTCGGCCATTGTGCGTGAAGGCGTCCGCTGGCACTCGTCAACGATCACCGTCCCGAAAAACTTCGCGACCTCCGGGGCAACACCGCGCGAAAGGGTCTGCACCATCCCGATCGTGATCGGGCCGAGCTTCCGCTTGGACGCGCCGATCATCCCGATCTTCCGGGCCGGTAGAATCCCGAACTCCTCGATCTTCTGGGCCCACTGTTTGGCGAGGCCGGCGTTCCAAACGATGACGAGCGTCGGCTGGCCGAGCTTGACGGCTGCGGCGAGCCCGACGGCCGTCTTCCCCGTACCGGTCCCGCCGAGCACAATTCCCTGCTGTTTGGCAACCATTATATCGACGACAGGCTGCTGATTAGGCCGCGGCACGAGACTCCCCATCGTCAGCCCCGTCGCCTCCAGCGTGTGTCGGCGGTCCTGCCACTGGAGCCGGATCTCTGCCTCCTTGGCGACCTCCCGGATTCCGCCGGCCGAGCCCCGGTAGAGCTGAAGCTCATCGCCCACGAGATGAGCTGTCGAGATGCGGGCCTTGAGGCCGAAGAGACTGAAGCCGAGCCGCTTCTTCTTCTCGTAGTCCGGGTTGTCGTAGATGAACTTCCGGACGAGGGCCTTCACGAAGAACTTCGGGGCCTGCCGCGTGTCGATACGCAGCATGTTGTCGACGACGATGGAGACGACGTCTTCACTCATGGGACGCGACTTCTGTCTGGCCGAAGCAATTCCGCGATACACAACGGCCGTTGTGTCTAGCCGGCGCTACACAACCGGACGCGGCCACTGCTGGGAAAAGCCAGCCGCGTCTGTCGAGTCGGGCGGCGAAAAGCCGCACCCGACGAAGAGAGTCGTCGCGCATCTATGCTCCGGAAACAGTCAGCGGTCTAAAGATTGGAGAGCTGACGGTAGCCAGAAACCGGTAGCGCTGTGAAGTGAAATGTAGAGCGGAGGTCTGTAACCGTTGAGCGGCAAGGCTTAGAGAAGAAACGGCCTCACTGCTGCTACCAACCGACCGCGGCGAGACGGTCCGAAGACCTGCGCAGCAGGTCGAGTGGGCGCGAGCGTGGGAGGTTGCAAACACCTAGCAGTTTAGCGACAGCCGAAAACCGTCATGCTAAGTTTTTGCTTCGTCAGTCTGTTTCATTTTGTCATTGACAGCCCGTCGCGAAGGCTGTTGATCATTGCCTTCTTCTTTTAGAGCCCATCGGTCTCAGCCTTCGGCCTCGGCCTCTGGAACCGCATGATGCCATGGCAACCTCGATGCGGCTCGACCACTTGTCCAGCTACGCTGGACTTCGGATCGTAGCCTTCCTTCGGTTGGTCACAGCGGTTCAGCCTTTGGCTTCTAAGGGTCATTCTGCGGAAGGACGAAGTCCTGAAGCGATGACCTAGGAGATATAACGCGTACGCGCGCGCGTGATCACGCGTTGATCTGATTTTCCACAATGAAACCGTGCGCCTTGTTTTGTCGGCTGTAGGTGGGCTTGCGAGGGTGGGCAAACGTGGGCTACTCATGGTGGGCACTGACCGCTAAACGCAGAGACTTGGAGGGGAGCCGACAATGGGCCGCTTTGCTTACGTGCGATATGACTCGGTGGCTGTGGAACGTCAGACACAGTTAAAAGCTCAATTCGAGATCATTGAAAAGTTGATAGACAGCATCGCTGATGGTGACGGTTGCACCACTCGTGCCAAAGATCTGGCTTTTCAATACTTAGAAAATTGCTACGCATGGTGCGGCAAGGCCATCCGAGACGAGCAGGTTGGACTCCGCGGTGACGCCACCCCGCAGGAAGCTCGGACCAACAGCTGATGATCCTGCTCACCTGGACCAGGACTATTCGGCCGATGCTGTACGTACTTGTCGTCAGCGTCGGGGTGTTCGCACTCTTGTGCGGCTTGATCTGGCTTAAGGCCAGGCAGGCCCATCAGGAGCAGTGCCGCGTTATGTGTCTGCCGGCAGAGCCCCTGGCCGTTCAGGAAAGCGGGATGCCGTGTCTCTGTGACGTCCGGGAGGTAGGACCGTGAGTCGGAAAGAACTGTTGACAATCGACGAGTTCATCGCGTGCGTAAACGACAAGTCGATCATGGACGGCGACGGCAGCGGGTACTACGCAACAGAGACGGAGACGTCGCGTAAGCTCGCGATCCCGTCCGAAATCAAGGCCGGTGTTATCGACCGGTCTTTTACCCATATCGAGTGGTTCAACAAATGACCGAGCGGCATCTGGTGTGCGTGGGCAGGGACGAGGACGGTGTCGTTGTGGGCATCGCCACTGTGGTGAAAGACTCTGACAAGGCCGTTCTTGTGCGCCTGGAGGACGGCGAGGTGTGGGTCCCTAAGTCGCAGATACACGACGATTCTGAAGTCTGGAAGAGCGATCAAACCGGGACGTTGATCGTGACGAGATGGTTCGCCGAGAAGCAGGGATGGCACGAATGACGGGCGTCGATTTGCTTCTGCGCCGGTATCCGCAGCTCAAGAAGCACCACCCCATGCGGTGCCGCTGCGGCCTGGTATTGGCTGCCAAGGGCACGTTTCTGTCACCGCCGCACGTCGGAATCGAATATGACAATTGCCGCTGCGGCGAGCCCGGCGGCGTTGTCTCGGCGTACTGCGACAAAGAGAAAGAAGCCGAGATGGCCGCCCAGTTGCGGACGCTGCACGACGCTATGGGTGAGGCGCCGGCATGACTTGGGCCGACGTGGCAGGACAGAGTCCGTGGCTCACGTTTTTCGTCATCATGTGCGCTTTGCACATGCTCGGCATCACCTGTATACGGCTGATCCGCGCCGCCAATATTTCCAAGCACGGGTGGCCCCAGGCCCCAATGGACGCCGACGGCGACGTGCGGCGATTATGACAAGCGTTGTCTCACCTGCGGAGGGCACGTAATGGACAGCGCAGCCATGGCCATTGGGATCATCGGCGTCTTGGTGGTCGTTGGGTTTGTAGCCGGATCTAGCTGCAAAAGACGCAGCCACATCGACGACTTCATCAAATCAGGTAAACCCCATTGTCAGACCGACACACTCTGGGACAAGCCGTACAAGCGGTGCTGGAAAGCTGTTGAGATAGAGGCCGTTTCGCCGGAGGCGGGGCAGTGAACAGTGACGATGCATTAGCGAAGCTCAAGATAGCGGTTGACGCACTGGAGAGTCTGCACGGCCAACCGTGCCACCGTAATCACACGGCCGCGTGTTGCGTGGCCTTGGGACAGTATCAAGAGGTCATCGAGAATGCTTTGCAGAGGATCGACAACGTGGGCCGTCCGCTGAAAGATCAGCTTGGGGAGTCGCCGTGAAAGGTCCCCGTGAGGAAATTGCATACCTCAGGAGAACTCTCGACGAGGCCAAGGCTACGGTGGCCATCCAGAGAGCGCGAGGCGACACACTCAAGGCAGCCTTTGATCTCGAAGTCTCAGCGCGCCAGCAAGCGGAAGCCGTGCTGCGGGACTGGGTCGCGGCTACTCCTGAAATCAAAGAGGACACGAGAGGCGTCACCGGGATGCAGCAGGACTGCTTACGCCGCGCCCGCAGGATCCTGGAGGGGAAGTCGTGACGCCTACAGAGAACATCCTCAAGCTGGCGTCTAGGCTGTTCACTGTTGAGGCTGAAGAGTTGGACAAGTGTGCTGCGGGCTATCTGCTGCGTGAGCTGGTGGCCGACCGCGACCGCATTGTGGAAGCACTCCGCCTTGCTCTCGTGGCCATCGCTGGTGCTGGTCTTTGCACGCCCGTCGAAGGCTACACAAAGGCACCCGGACCCGGCTGGCTCGCGAAGGACATAGGCGAGTTGAAGCGACAGAGAGACGAAGCGCGGGCTGGGGAGGAATGGTTGAAGCAGCAGCCGGTCGTCCACGTTCACGGCGCTGAACGTATCTCCAATCTTGAGGCCGCGAATGCATCGCTTACGGCGGAAATCGCGAAGCTCGGAAACGCCAAGGCACTTGAGGACAAGTGCTACGGCGACCTACTACGATCTTCGCAGGAGTACATCGAGAAACTAGAAGCGAAGCTAGCGACGGTCGAGGCGTGTCTCTCTGAAGTCGATGCGCACTATAAGCAAGCTGGACCTAGGACGCGCGAGAACATCGACCGCAACATCCCGTCGTTTCAGACGTGGCGCGCGCTTCGTCAGGGAGACCCAGACGCAGAGAGCCGCTCGGTCCCTGACGAAGCACCACCCAGAGAGTGATGCTCGGCAAGAGACGAGCGGCTGCTCGTTTGGGCTCAGTGCTTAGTACGCAGTCCAGTAGTAGGTCTGCGCGTTCGTATTGAGCGTGCCGTCGGCCGATTCGAGCGAGAAGCCGAGCAGCGTGTCGCCGTTCGCCTTCTTCTCTTGCGGCTGGAGCGTCGCGGCCGGGAGGAACGTCGGGGCACCGGTGTGCACCTGCTTCCACGGGCCGGGCATCTGGCTCTGCCAGACGACTTCGCCGCTGATCGAGTGCACAGCGACGCGCTGAGGGACGAAGCCGCACGCGAAGTCACGGCGTGTGGCGGAACCGTTGCCGACGTACGTACCCGTGGCCGGCGCCAAAGACGGACTACCCATTTGAGATGCCTCCTAGATGGATGAAAAAACCTTACACCCAACGGGTGCCGGTCTTGGGTTTCGTGCGATCAGACTGAGGTCTGCGCGTCTTCCAACACCATGGTCGAGGCGTAGTTGAGGTCCGCGACGCCGCTGTCGGCATCGAGCTTCGCCATGAGCAGGTCCCACTTGGCGCGGAGATCATCCAGTTCCGCGCGCTGGGCGAGGAACAGTTCTTTCAAGCTGGCGTCAGCACCGTCTTGATGGCCGGTCGAGAGGCCAGCTCCGCCATGACCTAGCTCGCCGATTTTCTTTGCCGTCACGATGGTCCTCCTGAGGGCTCGGGCCCATGTTGGCCCAGCGCTTGACAATTGTAAGGGTTAACTATACCCGATCCTACCATTTAGACTTACGTTTGGGGAGCTTGCTCGCGCTGCTTTGGCTGGCCGATTCTCGACGCGCCTCGGGAGCTGCCGGCGCCGGCGCGGCATCGACGGCTGGCACAGGCACGGGCTCTGGCGCCGTATCCCAGGACATGGTCGTCGCCGGCGGCGGACTCGGTGCTCTTGGATTCTCGGCTGGGGTTGCGAGAACTTGAGCAGGCCACTCAGGAAGGTCTGGCAGCTGGGACCTCAGCCACTGCCAAACGCCCCTAGCAAGGGCCTTAGCGATGGCGCCCTGGCCGTCCAGGGAGGTCAGCCAGGTCTCTTCCGCCGGGTTCGATAGGAACCCAGGCTCGACGATGATCGAGGGGACTTTGGGTTCCGCCAGAATCCAGAGGCGGCGTGGGTAATCTGGTGAGGGCGAGAGCTTCAAGCCGCGGTCGCGGCGGGCCGCTGGGAAGTCTTTGCGTAGAGCCTGCTGGACCGTGTGCGCGAGCGCGCGCGAGGCCGCGTGACTGGCGCCGGCGATAGTCTCGAAGCCGTTGGCGGTTGGCGTCGTATGGCCGTTGACGTGGATCGAGATCAGGCAGTCGGCCTTCGAGGCAACGGCCAGGCGCTCTGGGAAGCCCGGGGCCGTGTCGTCAGAGCGGGTCAAGATGATCTCGGCGCCGGCCTTGGCGATCTCGGTACCGAAAAGTTTCGCCAGCTGGAGGGCGACGTCGGATTCACGTACCCCAGACGGACCGACCACACCCGGATCTTGCCCGCCGTGGCCGGCATCAATCGCAATGATCGGTGAGCGCATTGGGTCTCCCAACGGGTCTAGCGAGCGCAGTTGAACGTGATTTGCTTTAGAATAACACCCGTGCATTCACCCCGTCGATGGGAGACCGGTAGATGGGGACGCTTCTGCTCGACTTGATTCGTCTGGTGCGCGCGGCCTGTCGCCGGCAACAACCGCTGATCCTGCGGGACCGACTCTTTGCGGCTGTCTTCAAACGCTGAGTTGGGTGTGGATAACCTGTGGAAAGATCGTGGATAAAAGAGGGAAGGGCGGCCCGCGAAAGCCGCCCTTCTTTTGGAGAACATCACGGAGCGCGACCGCTAAATAGCGCTCACGGGAGTTCCGAACTTTTGAGGAGCCAGTACGTCGCAAACGACGCCACGCCGGCCGAGATGACGATCCCGCCGACGATCACTGAGGGCTCCTGCCAGAAGCTAAAGTGGGGCGATGCCCCGACCTGTGGTGCTGCCAGTCGTTCAAGAACCAGTTGATTCTTTTCGCCGAGTTCCAGCTGGCACTTCTGGAGGTCGACGACGGCATCCGCAATCTTCGCGAGGTCGGCGGGACCGTAACAGCGGCACCCTGGCGTGACTGTGCCGACCACAGTGATGCACGTTGAGTTTGCCGCTGCCCAGTCATTCAGCCCCCGCGTCTGACCGAGGGCGACGTTACTGGCGAGAAAGAAAATCGTCAATAACTTCCGCTGGATCTTTATCACGGTTCTGTTCCTCAATGGCTTGCTGGCCTTTAAGGACGCGGAGATCCGTCTCGGCGACAGCTGTCTTATCTTCCGCGCGCCTGGTGGTAATCCGCATC
>JAYVFX010000035.1:0-13406 GCA_043772795.1 Deltaproteobacteria bacterium | reverse complement strand
AACCGAACATCGCGTTTTGGCTGTTCTTTTGCCGATTTCTTCTTACCCCAACCTTCTTTCACCAGAGGAGAGCAGTCCTCTTACTGATACCCAGGACAGCACTTTTACCGTTCACTGGGAACGAGGGGAAATGCAGGCTCGACGTGTCATTCTAGCGACCGGGGGGCGTTCACTAGCAAAAACAGGAAGTGATGGCAGCGGTTGGGAGATCGTTCGACAACTCGGACACGCTGTGACGACGACGGTTCCCGCGCTGGTGCCGCTGGTTTTGCAGGAACCGATGTTTCACGCCGAGTTGGCAGGAATCGCTGTCGTTGTCGAGCTGGTGACGGTCGTGAATGGAAAAGTCGTTGACCGCCGCACAGGTAGTTTGTTGTGGACGCACTTTGGGGTAAGTGGCCCAGTCGTGATGGATGCGAGTCGCCATTGGATGTTGGCACGAGCGAAGGGGCAGGAGGCGCAGATCCGCTGTAACTTCTTTCCAGGACAAAGTTTCGAACACCTGGAGCAGTGGCTGATGACTATGGTAACGGCCAGACCTCGGGGGACAGTGAATAACCTGCTGGCTGAACGACTCCCGGACCGACTGGCGCGTGCCCTGGTGCGCTGGGCTGGGGGTGAGCCGCAATCACAACTAGGACAACTCTCGCGCGAACAGCGGCGGGCGTTGGTTCACGCGCTTTCCGATTTTACACTTCCTATCGAGCGTGACCGAGGATGGAATTTCGCGGAAGTCACTGCCGGTGGGGTACCGTTACAAGAAATAGACTATCGCACGATGGAGTCACGCAAAGTGTCAGGGCTTTATCTTGCTGGCGAAGTACTTGACTGCGATGGACGCATTGGTGGTTTTAACTTTCAATGGGCCTGGGCAACGGGGTATCTAGCGGGAGGTGCAGTAGGGCGATCGGCTGGGACTCCGACTCTAAGAAATGCGCAGGAAGATCCTTTGCTCCCAGAGCGGAAAGACGGTAAGTTGACATGAGGGAAGGAGGTCGCCATGAGCGTACATGTCGGTGATCTGAGCTATCGATTATCAAAAGAGCTAACTGGAGAGGTTGAATCTTCATTAGCCGAATGGCGTATCCAAGATAAGGTTCGCAGACTCTGGGCCCGAGATGCCTCTCTCTGGACGAATGCGGATGAAGATAAATGGCTGGGGTGGCTCACGGTCGCTCAGGAACAGCTAGGGTTGAGTGAAGCTCTCGGCCAGTTTGCCAACGAGATACGACAATCGCAGTTTCGCGATGTTTTGCTGCTCGGTATGGGAGGATCAAGCCTCTGCCCGGAAGTGCTGGCTCTGACGTTCGGCAAGCAACCTGGCTTTCCCACATTCCACATCCTCGACTCAACTGACCCAGCCCAAGTATTGGCTGTAGAACAAAAAGTGGATGTCGCTCACTCACTGTTTATTGTCGCCAGCAAGTCGGGGAGTACCCTCGAACCGAACATTTTTAAGCAATACTTCTTTGAGCAGGTGAAGGCCGTGGTTGGTGCACAAGAAGCGGGGAAACGGTTTGTCGCCATTACCGATCCGGGCTCGAAAATGCAGCAAGTGGCTGAGAGTGATGGGTTCCGCCGGATCTTTTTTGGGGTTCCGAGTATTGGTGGACGATATTCGGCACTGTCGGCGTTTGGGATGGTCCCGGCGGCGCTGATGGGAATTGATGTCCAACGCTTTCTGCGCCGTACTCACGAGATGGTTCAGGCCTGCGGCGCGGATGTCACACCAGCGGAGAATCCAGGTGTCATACTCGGGACCATTTTAGGAGTGGCGGCCAAACATGGGCATGACAAGGTGACGCTTGTTGGTTCACCAGGCATTCGCGGTCTTGGGGCCTGGCTCGAACAATTGTTGGCGGAATCGACTGGGAAGCAGGGAAGGGGACTTATTCCAGTTGATCTCGAACCATTCGGCGCACCTTCGGTATACGGGTCCGATCGGATATTCGTTTACACGCGGCTTGAGACCGCACCAGATGCTGAGCAAGATGCGGCGATCGAAATGCTCAAACGTGCGGGACAACCCGTCGTACAGATCAATGTTGCGCAGCCGTATGATCTTGGGCAAGAATTTTTCCGTTGGGAGATTGCGACTGCTGTTACTGGTGCGATTCTCAGTATTCACCCGTTTGACCAACCAGACGTCGAAGCGAGCAAAATCGAGACAAAACGGTTAACGACTGCCTATGAACAAGATGGTGCGCTTCCTCCTGAGGTTCCGCTTTTCACGGGTGATGGCATTACGCTCTTCACCGACGAACGCAATACCGCCGCGCTTCGTACTGTAGTGGACGCTGAACCTTCGCTTGTCCAATTCCTTGCCGCCCATCTCGGCCGTTTGCAGCCGGGAGACTATTGCGCGTTCCTTGCGTACATTGAAATGACTGCGGCTCACCAGCAGAAACTGCAAGTGATGCGCCAACTCGTGCGAGATCACAAAGGGATAGCAACCTGTCTCGGGTTTGGTCCGCGGTTTCTCCACTCGACCGGGCAGGCGTATAAAGGCGGGCCCAACAGTGGCGTCTTTCTGCAGATTACGTGTGAGGATGAGAACAATGTCCCAGTGCCAGGGCAACGCTACACTTTTGGTGTAGTGAAGGCGGCACAAGCACGTGGAGACTTTCAGGTATTAGTCGAGCGCGGACGACGCGTACTCCGAGTACACCTCGGGACGGAGGTTGGCGCGGGACTGACAACGCTCTCAGCTGCCATTGTCCGAGCTTTACAGTAGGCGAAAATCGGGGAGTGCAGGAAACTCAAAGTATCGTGGTTCCTGCACTGTCGTCGTGCCAGCTACTGTTGTGGCAAGAACTGAGAGAAGTACCATACCAGCACGAGACCAATGGCAGCCGTAAATACGACTCCTATCATCGCGCCAGTCCAGTGTCCTGTCCCGCGATACAGTTCAACATTGCCTCCGAGCAAATACGCGAGCCGTTGCTGCTCGGTTCGGGCGTCGTTCAGTAGCCTCATTGCCTATCTCCCTTGTGACGACCACAGCCGTACTGTGGACTGCACAGTACGATCCACTTCGTGCGGACAGCCTACTAAGCTGTAGGCGAAATCTGTCCGCTTTCTTCTCTTATTATAATCGACAAAAGGGGGAATTTTTAAGCGTGAAACGCGATCAGAGGGCTCAAAAATGAGGACTGAATGGGACTGTGTCTTCGCATTCAGTCCCGATACGACGTGTACTCGCGACCAAAGGCTTCCCGTGCGACGACACCTTTCATGATTTCTGGCGTGCCATCGCCAATTTCGAGCCCGACAACATCGCGCCAGCGCTGCTCTAACGGTGAGTCCATGTTGTAACCGTAATGGCCGTGTAAAATGATACAGGCGTGAATGGCTTCAGCGGAGACTTTCGGTCCCATCCATTTCGCCATTGCAGCTTCTTTGGTGTGCTTCTGTCCTTGCTCTTTCAGCCACAGGCATTTGTAGGATATGAGCCGGGCCGCTTCGACTAACGTCAGGTACTCAGCGATTTGGAACGAAACGCCTTCAAACTTCGCGAGGGGTTTGCCGAACACCTGACGACCTTTGGTGTATTCGATCGTTTCATCGAGTGATTGTTGGGCTGCGCCGACACACGCCAAGCCGATAATCGCGCGGTTGAAATCGAAGGCAATCATTGCTTGCGCGAAGCCACGCTGTTCATCGCCGATCCGATTCCGCGCCGGAATCCGAACGCCGTCGAAAAACAGCGACCCACGTTGGGTCAAACGTTCTCCCGGCGTTTTATAGACTTGTCGCGTGACTCCAGGCGCGTCGAGCGGAACCAAGAAGGCAGAAATCCCTTGCGCTCCTTGATCCCCAGTCCGCGCAAAGACGATACACGCATCGGCGTAGCCGGCAAACGTGATCGAGGCTTTCTCGCCGGTGATCATATAATCATCTCCCGTTCTGACCGCACGAGTAGTGATATTGGCAGCGTCGGAGCCGGCACTCGGTTCCGTCAACCCAAAAGCAATGATGGCATCCCCGGTTGCATGCCGTGGCAACCATTCGGCTTGGACCTCGGGATGGGCGAACTCAGCGAGTAATTCCGAAGCGATCAGACCGAGTTGAATATAGAGGCTGTAATTGATATCCCCACGTGACAACTCTTCGGTCATGAGACCGCAGGTGATATAGTCAGCTTCGAGGCCGCCAAATTTGCTTGGTACGCGCAGGCCGAAAATCCCCAGCTTGGCGGCTTCTTTAATCGTCGCGCGGTCGATCTTCTCGCCGCGGTCCCAGCGGGAATAATTGGGCAGTAATTGATCTTTGGCGAATTGACGGAGTGTCTGTTGGAGCAATAGTTGATCTTCAGTAAAAGTGAAGTCCATATATTAGGCCTTAAGGGTAAGAATCCACTGATCGTACTGACCCCAGCCATCCTATGCAAGTGAAACCACCAATGAAATTTGACGATCACCATTGGTAAGCCATCCTCTTTGTGGGACAGGCTTCGGTAGGACAGGCATCTTGCCTGTCCACAGAAACAGGCCGGAAGCCTGTTCTACCTACACATTACCGAACTTGTTCGTCACAACCCATTAGACAGAGTCGCGATCACCGTTGACACTCCTTCTCGCTATGTTACAGTAGCTGCCGTCTATGCGGGTGTAGCTCAGTTGGCTAGAGCGCGTGCTTGCCAAGCACGAGGTCGCCGGTTCGACCCCGGTCACCCGCTTCACTTCTAAGCCCCTGATCATTCAGGGGCTTTTTAATTTGTAGTCGGTATAAATGCGGCGCGCGATTGCTCGGTGTTGGCCCAGGGTTTCACTCGGGTTGCACGAGACAAGAGAATGAACCGGCATCAGTAAGAGCCGGTTGGCCTACTCTCTATACTTATCACTTGAAGTTAGTAAATTTCCTTTCTCGTTTGACAGGTTTGCTGACCGCGTCGTACAATTCGGTCGGTGCGACACACGTCAGAAAGGAGCAAGAATTGTGAACGACAAACACTTCGATGTAGAACTTCCTGAAGCAGTGCTTACTGGTTTCGGTTGGCAAGAGGCTGAGGTGCCCGAGCGCGTGAGAGAGGCGCTGGTTATGGAAATCCTTCGCCTTGATCGCCTCTCTGAAGCCGAAGCAGCAGAATTTCTTGGCCTGAATCGCCGTGATCTGCTCGCCACAATGGGACGTTATCAGGTGTCGGTTATACAGATGAGTCAGGAGGAGTTGCAGGAAGAGAGGGCCACGGAGATCAGACGAGGCGAGCACCCATGATCGTCGCGGATTCCGGTCCTCTTATTGCGTTTTTCGAGATTGGACGACTGGATCTTCTCCAGCAGGGTGTGGGGACTCTCATCATTCCGGATGCTGTCTATGAAGAGATCGTCACGGGCAAGCAAGAACAATCGAGAGCAGCGGAGATGGGACAGAATCCCTGGATTCAACGAAAGGCGATCGTGAACCGGGAAGCACTGGCCTTATTTTCCTCACAGCTTCATGCGGGCGAACGAGAAGCGATTATCTTGGCTCAGGAACTTCGGCGCACAACTCCTCATTGATGAACGGCGTGGCCGGAGAAGCGCTCGCGAGCGAGGGATTACCGTCTTCGGGAGCCTGCGGATTCTCGCCGAGGCAAAACGACTTGGTGTTATCCCTACCGTCAAACCTCTTGTAGAGTCGCTGCGTACCGCAGGCTACTGGATTGACGACAAACTCGTTTCGCTCTTTCTTCAAGAAGTCGGAGAAGCTGACAGCTAAGCCTCACCGGTGCACCTCGGCTAACCATCACCGAAGAGAAATCCACGTATCAAACCATCCAAAAAACGAAAACCTTCACTCCCCCATCGAATAACAGCGATTTTGTGTTTTCTCAGCTTTCCAAAAATATTGAGAACGCATGTATCAAGGCACGAAGTATCTGTGCACGAGCCTGATTGCTCAGAAATTCTCTCAGTATCTTGGCGAACGTGGAGATGAACCGTTACGCAAACAAGAACTCTTTAAGAGCGAGACGAAACGCCGACGTATCGAAATTCCTATGTTCATGGGGAAGCTGCTTGATTGAGGGGTGCGGGTAAGACTACCAAATAGCGATAAGAAAATTGTCATTAGCTAGACACTCTGAAGCAAGGAAAATCTATAAATGTTTCGTTATCCCGAAACCGGCCAATTTTTTAGCAACGTAGTGCTGATTTCTCTGAATTTTGCTATTCGCTCCCCCAGCTCCATAGGCTCCGGAATATCACTTTCAGTGTAACACATCGGTATAACAAGACCCCACGGAGGAACATCTTGGTAATGCGAGACGTAGTTAAGCACTCGGTTCACTAACCCTTCCGCGCGAACCCACTCTCTGGAAAGATCTTGCCACAGAGCAACGAAGTCTCTATTGTTAATACCGGCATACTCCTCAACGTCTCTCACAAGCTGTGTAATATTTGCATTTTCTAGTCGTGAAATCCTTTCCTTAAAGAAGAGATTCTTGGGGTATTGAAGATCAGCGTAGAAACACTTGGCAAGAGACTCTACCATAAGTCGAAGCTCCGCAAAGCACATTGGTAGGTTCCCGCTTAGGAGATCGACATGGATACCATACGACTGGGGCATGAAAACGTGCGTCAGAAAAAACGTCATAGCTCTCTTGGCTAAATTGTCCTTTTCAATGAGACGTAGCTCATCGATAGCATCGTTAGTGAACTCAATGACTTCATCATAAGTATCTTTAGCATGATGAAGGAGAAAATCTTGGTTTTCTTTGAATCTTTGTTGAATCTGGTTAAGTAACCCTCTTGCTGCTGACAGCTGCATTTCGTGCTCAGGCATATTCTCTTCTTATAAGTATATTGCGCTCACCTGAATCGTAATTTTTTTAAGCCCTTTAGGAATGATTAAGGTGGGGGCGGAGGAGGAGGGAGAGAAACTCCTTGCTCCATTTTTTCGATTACGAAATTCTGCAAGCTCTCATCCCACCGGACTGTGACATTAAACCCAGGTTGCGGGAAATTCGGTAGTACAAATTGGCCACTTACCCCACGTAGAAACTCTTGCCCTAAGGTTGCTACTGTGAATGTCGCACTACCAAACGGAATTCCATCGGCCAAAGCGCGTACTGTATACACACCGTTACCAAGCGGATTCCAGTTCACCAAGAGGCTAAAGCCATTGTCTGCTTTCCCTCCACAGGCGCTTTGCGTATCACCGCGCAGTTCCCCATACACTGCAGGGAGGGTCCCACGACCAACGACTTCAATATCGACGCGGTTCGCCCGACACACCCAACCGCGCACGAGCCCAATACCACTCTGAAACGATCCTGATTGGGGAGTCTCTAGTTGTCCTTGAGCATACAGTTCCTGAGGAGAGATGAGACTCAAAACTAAAGCACTTAAGAGTGTTACAAAAGAAAAACTGAAATAGTTCATGCTAACTCTTCTTTCTACTGCAACTCAGGCGGGAATAAAGGAGGCGGAGGCACTGGTGGCAGCGAGGATGCTGGAGGGGGCTCAAGGAGATAAGCGTCTTCCGGTTTTTGAAAATCATCTCCCAAGGATTGTGTTGTTTCCGAGAGGAGAGACTGCACTTCTGTATGCTTGAGGATGTCTACCTGGCGAAGTTGTTTTCCTTCTTGAACCCATCTTTCGGTAGTGCTAAATGAGCGCAGTAATTGTTGAATAGCAGTAGGCCAATCTATAGCATTGATGGTCGCCGTAACCGGGACTGCTTTTAGTTCAGAAGAAAGTGAAAACTGAATTCCGCTCATACGAGAGATATATTGTAATATCTCGTGCAATGCGCGCTCATTAAACTTAAGCTGTATTCCAGACTGCGTCACGACAATCTCTTGACTAGCGAATATCTCTAAGCTGCTTTGTGACGCTGCAAGCGATATTGTGGCTTGTATTTCTAAAAAGAGACAGCAAAAGATCAGAATAGAAATAGTAACAAGAAGTGTTTCAAAACGTATGGTCCATTTCTTCAATAAGGAAAGGCAATAAGAGCGAAAGTGAGAATCCATTTCCGGCTCTGCTTTTATCTCTGAAAACCTTGCACTTGCCACAGTCCTCCACTCTTAGGGTTGGCGTTCGGATTGCAGGAATTATCCCTACAGCCACACTTCCATTCAGAGCCTGTCCATGTGCAGATATACGCTACTACGTAGTTATCCCCGGTGTTTATAATGGATGGATCAATGTCAACGTGGGCGGAGCCAGTAAACCATGGATACGTCTTTCCGTTGCGGTTTGTGGCTCGAACCGGGCCAGAGAAAATGATCTTCTGCCAGCTTTTCTGCGCTGCGACATACTTCCACCCTTCATCGTAAATGAACTGAAAAGGAGATCCTTTACCCACCCTGAAAGCAGTAGACGAGGAACCACAATTGACTCTAAGGAGAAGGTCACTTGGGGAAAATACATCATACCAGGCTCCAAAGCCCGGAGGGATGGGAGTGGAAGAAGAAGTAAAAAGTTGGCAGGAGGAAAGGCTCATCGGCGTCTCTGTAGTAATCCAATTTATAGGGTCTATAAATCCATTAGAGTTTGGCCAACTAGTGCAAGGCATCATACCTAATGGGGACTGAATACTGAGCGATGGATGAATTCCAAAATGGAGATGTGGTTTTGAACCATTCTCCAGAGGGCCGATAGTTGCAAAGGGATCTCCGGCGACTACATGGTCTCCTTGATTGAAAACAGACCTAATATGACCGTATACAGCGAGGAATTCGCTACCATTAGAAAGTTTATGCTTAATTACAAGTCCAATATTGCCCGCATCCCAACCATTCAGACTTGGAGGAATAACAACTTGCCCATCAGAGATTGCATATACTAAATCACCGACGTCGGCCTTGATGTCCTTGCCTAAATGATACTTGTCTGGAAGATAGCTATTATTCTCCTTACAACCACTTGCTAAAAACTCTGCATAGTTTCCAATGTTGCTTGTACCCGTAGGATAATAAAAACCAGTTGGAGTACGATCTAATGCCCAGCCAGTTCTTGGGTACAGTATGAAATCTAAAAGTAACAGAGAGAGATAGCACCAAGTTCTCATCTCCACACCTCCTTCTCTAGTCGAAGAATCGAAAGGTTGAGAGCATTGCCTGATCAGTAAGTGTTAGTTCATCTAGTTTAGCTCTATTATTAAAAGCTATATTTATCAGATTACCTTCCTCAAAATGGGACTGCTTCCCTTCTCTTGCCTCTTCCAAAAGCTGTAAGTCACACTAGCAGTTCACAAAATAATAAACTTCATAAATCATCTGGTTCTTCTCTTTAGATAACAAGCGAGGAGGCATTAGAATAATCACAATTGAAAGATCTTTTTCTTCCTTACCGCTACCGATTCTTCTTCACTTTCTTTTTCACGCACCCTGCCTCATATCCACTGGAAGTTCGGCGGTAGGTCATCTGGCCTGCACATTTCTTTGCTTCCTCTGTATCATCAGAATCCGCTAAACTAGTGGTCTTGGTAGGAGATCCGTCTAAAGAAACGCGTATTTTTTTCATTCGGCTATCCGCGAGCACGGTAAAGACAATCTCGCTAAAACTTTTCTCTTGTGGAAAAAATGCACTTCCTGTAACTGACCCTCCTCCCGCGAGTCCGACCTGTCGTACTTGCCTCTTCTGAAACTCCTCCCGCGCTTCACTTTTTCCAAATTCCCGCCCTCGATAGTATCCAGGAATAAAAAGCTGCTTTATAGTTGCCTTCGGTGGAGAATAGTCAGGACCTATCTGTTCGAGTAAGACACCATTCTGGTTTGCTTGAATTTGCATAACCGTGATGTCATCGGATGTTGTATTTGTCAGGGTGAATCGGATCTCTTGCCATGAGCCTTCTTGCGCCCAGGTGCTCGGGCCGATGCTATGAACCTGGGCGCGCATGCCGGACCCAGAAGCTTCTGCAAGAACGACTCCTGATTCTTGGGAAGAGCCAACCATAGAATTTCTGCCGGCAATGCCTCCCGGTGTCTGTATCGCCCCGGTAATTGCAGCACCTGCCAGGGCTTGTCCTAACGCGCTCGCAACTACACCCGGGTTTGCAAGCATGACCCCCGCCATGCTAGGACCGCACCCCGAAAGGAGCGGAGCAGTAACAAGTAGTAGAGTCAGTGCGTTTTGCTTTCTCATAAAAGCCTCCTATGAGAAACCGGGAATGTTGCGTTATTGATTGACCAGGTATTTCTCTACCGCGTTGATGAATGAAGCAAAGAGTCTTTAACTCTTCCCTCGCTTCGCTCCTTCTACCTCCGCCTCTTACTCCCCGTTCTTGCGCTGCTTTTTCCCCTCATCCACTGACAAGAAGCTCACTAAACAGAGAATAATTGACTCTTTTTCTATGTGTCAGGGCGAATATATACCTATACAGCGAGAAAAATCAAATTTATCTATCTATAAGGGGTTATAAATGGCTCTGAACTTTCTTATCTCTCCTCAGCACAATCGAGGAGAGTCATGGAAGGACGCGAGCTGGTGGGTAGAAGGATACGGGAACTTCGGAAAGTGAGAGGGCTTTCTCAAGAAAAATTGGCAGAGCACGCAAGGATGAGTGCCAAGTATCTTAGTCGTGTCGAAACTGGCCGGGAAAACCCTACGCTAGATCTTGTTTTCCGTCTCGCTCAAGGGCTAGCGGTAGACCCGTATGAACTCTTCCAGTTTAGACCTGAAGAGGTACGATCCCGGCTCTTGCGAAAGAAACTGGAACGGCTGATTGCTGAAGTAAAAGAAGAGGAACTGGTCCGCATGGTTCGTGTTCTAGAGGCGCTCGTGCACTGACTGCAAAGCATTCATACGAACGACAAACCTAAACACTCTTTGGCCTAGTGCACCTACAGTTAGCATTGCTTGGTCCCTAAATTTCCAATGCAACTTTATCTCATAGCCATCTGGCTTTGGGGAAACGAATAATCTTTCCGCTACAAACTCATGTTTGTGATCCATATAGCGGTTTGCAGATGTATGCGTCCCCTGTAGGGGCGATCCTCGTGATCGCCCAGCCACCCAGGGCGAAGACAAGCTTCGCCCCTACAGAGAAAAGGTCGCACGTAAGTGAAAACCGCTATAAGTAGAGTATAAGCACTCAGAATGAAGATCAGCAAATTCATCACTATTTGTTTTTATTCCACATACCCGCATCCAACCTCTCTCATAATTCCTTCTTCTGCTTACAGCTATCACTGGCCTTAATCAGAAGTGATATTTACGATCCGGCAAACTTTCCATTCTTTTGACTCCCTACCTACTTGGTACGCTTCCTTCAGAATTCATTGAAAAGGAGGAAGCCGCTATGTACAGCCCTAAAAATTAGCCCCGATCTCATTCCCAAGCTCTGGCGTTTAGCGAAAGCACGTAGAGTGCCCATGACAAAGCTCGTTAACCATCTACTCACACAAGCATTAGCAAGCGAAGACATTCCTGTGGTTATGGAGCAGGGACAACATCTCAAAACAACACTGAAAGTGAAAAGAAAGGAGGTCGCCAATGCTCCGCTTTGACCGCGAATTCCACTAAAGCGGCTTTGACAAGTTCAAACTCTGCCCCCGGATGTTTTACTACCGCCATTTATAGCGGTTTGCAGATGTATGCGTCCTTTGTAGGGGCGATCCTCGTGATCGCCCACATGCTGAGGGCGAAGACCAGCTTCGCCCCTACGAGGAAGAGATCGTACGCGAGTG
Source organism: Deltaproteobacteria bacterium (assembly GCA_043772795.1). Taxonomy (GTDB): domain Bacteria; phylum Desulfobacterota; class Binatia; order Bin18; family Bin18; genus VGTJ01. The sequence goes on along the minus strand of JAYVFX010000035.1, from coordinate 1,789 downwards.
AAAATCGCTATAAGTTGCCTCGCGCAGTCGATTCTCCAACGCACGCCCACGATTGCGTCGACATCGGAACAATTCGCGGTTGCCAAAGGGGAGAAAACCTTTGGGCAACGCTGCCGCGCGATTACTCGAGAAGTCTTTCACTCTTTACTATCCTTCGCTCAACGCCTCTTCGCCAGCGGTTCTTCGAGTGCGCAAGTCGTGGAGGCCCTCATGCCAGCCTGATTCACTGTCAGTGTTTCTTGGTTTCGCGTGAAACCTTCCAAGTCGTGACACGAGAAATTTGTGAGAAATACTGCTCAGTCCGATACCACTGCGAAGCCGATCTATTACAAGAAATCCGCTCATGAAAGGAGTGCGCATTATGGCGAAGAAGAACAACGACCACAGGGCAGAAGCTACCCAACCCAAACCAGGGTTATCTATGCCTACGAAATTTCTGCAATCTCCGTATCAGGAAGACTGAGAAAGATGAGTACGACACCAGTCGTGCCAATCATGCGGAACGCCGCCGACTGCGAATTCCATGTCGCCGATTGCCACATCATAAACCACTCTCCACCAACGGCGAGGAACACAACCGTAAAGAGCAGCAGAACGAGCGTGAGGCCGCCGATCGCAACACCCTTGGCACGGGTAAACTCCACAGAATCTCTCTTGCGAGCCTGGAAGCATTTGATCGCTCCCGTCCAGCAGACTACAGCCGATATCGTCTCCCAAGCGATAATGACTGCATAGAACACGTGATGCAGGGACGAGGTGGTAATGGCCCGCCACATGCCGTTGTTGTTTGGGAACGTAGTGTCCATACTCATCACGTGCTGCACAAAGGCAAGGTTGGAGCCGTAATCCGTGAGATTGTTAAATGCGACAAGCGTCATCAAGAGAGCAATCGAAGCAACGAGAGTAATTTTGGCAAGCCGCGTAATCATAAACTTCCTTCCTCCCCACGTTGGCTTGCGCGTTAGCGCTCTGGCTACTGGATACGACAAGCGACCTTGGGTTTTCCGTGTCTAAGTTCCCCGCTCCAGTCGCACAGTCAACGGATGCGGAAACCAGCGGATAACAAGATCTGACGGATACTTCTTGGCTATAGCTCTTGAGGGCAGAAAAAATCAAGGCTCTTCATGAACGCTTGTCGTGCTCATCAAGGGCGTTAGCAAATGTGTACTATCGGTTGATGCGTCAACCGGGGGCTTTTTCTTTGTGCCTCAATTAATACATCTCTGCTCAGAAAAACGGATAAATGGATAAATGGATAAATGGATAAAAGATAAAAGGATAAGGGAGAGAGAAAACAGAGAATTTTCGGGGTTTCTCTTTTTCGCCGTTTCTACGGTTCATTCTTGAGGAGCCCCGTCTCCTTGACGTGCTCGGGCGGTCCTGCCACATTTGCCTCGTGGCGACAAACAAAAATATGAAAATCTTCCTGGTTGATGGACAGGCGTACATTTATCGCGCCTTTTATGGCGTACGCGAACTACAAACTTCGCAGGGGGTACCAACGAATGCCATTTTTGGCTTCGTCAAAATGTTGCAACGGCTTCTGCTGGATCACGATCCTGAATATCTTGCCGTCGTTTTTGATGCGAAAGGAAAAAACTTTCGCCACGACCTCTACAAAGAATATAAGGCCAACCGCCTGTCGATGCCCGAGCCCCTGCGCCCTCAAATCCCGCGCATCAAGGATCTCGTCCGTGCCTATCGTATTCCAACGCTCGAACTCGCAGGCTACGAGGCGGATGACATTATCGCGACCCTGACACGCCGCTGGGAAAAAGAAGGAGCTGAG
>JAYVFX010000034.1:0-13661 GCA_043772795.1 Deltaproteobacteria bacterium | reverse complement strand
AATGCGGCAAGTTTGGATTTTCATTTGCAAAGCACCAGTCCACTCATTGATGCTGGGGAGTCCCTGACGCGAACGGCTGAGGCCAAGTCGGCAAGTACGAGCATGCGAGTAGAGGATGCGGCATACTTTTATGATGGCTATGGAATTGTAGGACTAGAAGGAGATCTCATCCAGCTTCAAGGGGGAACGTCAACGGCTCGCGTAACAGCAGTCGATTACGCGACCAAGACGCTCACGCTTGACCGTCCGCTCAGTTGGACCGCTGGGCAAGGAGTGTCACTGCAGTTTGGTGGAAATGCACCAGACATCGGCGTGTTTGAAACGAATGTTTCGACGCCGTTGGCTCTTCCCTCAGCGCCAACGAATCTCCGCGTACAGTAACGGCAACGATGAGTAAAACGCAAATTGATCGATTGGGCGATCGTTTGAAGAAAGGTACGATAAGCGAAGCTGATTTGCAGTTGCTTGATCAGTATCGTCGTTCATTTGCTGAGGCGTTCGATTTCCTTGTCAGAACTATTCGAAAAGAGTTAGCGCTAGAACCAACAGGCAGACCAGCAAAATCGACTTCATCTATCAGTGAGAAACTGCGTAGAGAAAGCATTCGCCTCACCCAGATTCAAGATATTGCTGGCTGTAGGTTAATCGTGCCTGATATTGCGAAGCAAGAGATTGTGGTTCAATCTCTCCAGAGTCTCTTTGAAGATACGACGATCATTGACCGTCGCCAGCAACCCAGTCATGGATACCGAGCTGTCCACGTGATTGTGAATTGCCTCGACAAGATGGTAGAGATACAAATCCGAACATCGCTACAGCATCTTTGGGCAGAGCTTTCAGAAAAGCTATCGGATGTGCTAGATCCAGCGATTAAATATGGAGGGGGAGATGAAGACGATCAAAAGCTACTCGCCGTTTTCTCCTCTTCGGTCGCCAGAGTTGAATCTCTTGAGGTAAGGCTTACAAATCTTGAAATTCGGCTTGCCGATCTGCAGAGGGAAATCTCTGTGCCATCTCGCTTAGTGAAAGAGAAAGTGCAGGAGGAATTAGTATATTTTCGAGAAGAGCTACGGTTAGTGAAGCAGGGGATATCAGAACACCTTCATAAGGCCATCCAGTTTGTAGAAGAATTCAAGACGAGAAAGGATAGAGTCAATGATCTTTCTCATTGAGTACGATCGACCTCAAGGTCGAATAGTTACTTTCAAGGCTTTCGACGACTCAGATCGGCAACGAGCTCAAGACGAACGGCTCGAACTAGAACTTGCTCTTCATCGTAGTGGAACAGAGCGTGAGGTGGTCATACTAGAGGCTGCTACTGAGGAGTCTCTACGGCGTACGCATCGCCGTTACTTTGAGAATTTTGCTGAAATCGCAAGTTCTCCTATACCTTGAGGGCAAAGGAGGGATTTGTCCTCCTTTGCCTTTCCACTTTAACTTTTTTATCTCGCCGGGCGAAACAGCGGAATCGAAATTTCTGGGGTGGCGTCTTCGAACGTCACTTCGACCGACATGCCAATCTTGACCTCTTCGGGTTTGCACTCGACGATGTTGGTCAGCATGCGAACGCCTTCATCAAGTTCGACATACGCCATGATATACGGCAGGTTTTCGCGAAAACCCGCGCTCTGATTCTGGTGTGTGACCGTGAAGGTATACACTTTCCCTTTGCCACTGCATTTTACCCATTCAAGATCTGACGACAAATCTTCTGGGCAGAACGAGCGTGCATAATAAAAGACCTTCTTACAGCTCCGGCACTTCTGCACGTATAACTCGTGCCGGGCGCAGGCTTCCCAGAACGGTTTGTTTTCTTCGTCAATCCGTGGAATTGGCTTTTTGTATTTTTTCTCTTCAGCCATGGTTAAGCTCCGTAAATAGTAGTCAGTAGTCAGAATTCAGTAGCCAGTAGGAAAGAAAACTTTGAACTTTAGACCTTAAACTGCTGGTTCTTGGACTCTAGACGCTAGACCCTTGAACATTCTCTCTTCTAGACGCTCAACACTAATGACGCGCCACTATGCCGCAATCCGAGCGTACCGCCGGTGCCGTGCACCATCGCGATTTTGCAATCTTTGACTTGTCGCTCGCCACATTCGCCACGCAGTTGCTTGGTTGCTTCGATCACTAGAAAGATGCCCCGCATGCCAGGGTGGTTCGACGAAAGACCCCCACCATCAGTGTTAATCGGTAGCGCACCACCTAACCCAATGCGCCCATTCTGGACGAACGATCCACCTTCGCCCTTTTTGCAGAACCCCAGGCTTTCAAGTGTGACACATACAGTGATGGTGAAAGAGTCATAGACCATCGCCATGTTGACATCTTTGTGGGTGACCCCTGCCCGTGCCAGGGCTTTCGGACCGGATTGCTTGGCAGCCGCGTCGGTGAGATCCCGCATTCCTGCACTGGTGTGATAGCACGCTTCGGCGGCGCCCAGGAGGTATACGGGCTTCTTTTTGAGAGACCGGGCGCGTTCTGCCGAGGTAACAACGACGGCTCCGCCCCCATCGGAAATCATGCAACAGTCAAGCAGATGCAAGGGTGACGACACAACTCGTGAAGTTAGTACATCCTCAACGGTAATGGGATCACGGAATTTCGCGAACGGATTCAGGGAAGCATGCCGACGCATGGTTACGGCAATCTCCGCTAGTTGCTCACTCGTAGTGCCGAACTCATGCATGTGACGCTGTGCAGTCAGCGCATAGTCACCAACGGTTGTGGGACCATAGCAATTTTCAAACTGCTCTGATGGATCTCCCCCGCTAGCGCCACCGGTGCCGATGGCGAAGCGGTCAGACGACCATTTGCTACCGTAGAGAATGAGGGCAACATTACAGTACCCAGCAGCAATGGCAGCGGCGGCATGTGCGGTATGCGACACAAAAGAGGAGCCACCAATAGAATTCGAATCTAAAAAATCAGGATTAAGATTGAGATGCTCGGCTAGGGAAACAATCCCCATTCCACTCACGCCAGAAGTGAAAAGGCCGTCGACGTCTTTAAGAGAAAGCCCGGCATCATCAAGCGCACCGCGCGCACTCTCAGCCATAATTTGATACTGGGTTTTGTGTGGTGCCCAGCGCAGTGGATGCTCGTAAACCCCTGCAATAGCAGCTTTTCCTTTAATGCTCATGATTTCTCCCTGAAAAAACATAGGGGGTGAGACGTAATGCGTAAAATGTAATGCGTAACCGCTTTTTACGTTTCACGTTTTTATCCTAAAAATGCCGTAATCGCGTCACATGCCTCTTGCGGTTTCTCGATCGGCAGCCAGTGCCCAGCTTGTGCAATAACTGTGAGTTTTGCACCTGGAATACCATCGCGCAGTTGCTCGCCTTGCGCAACCGTAGTGCTCACGTCATCCTGACCAGCTAAAACTAATGTTGGTTTGCGAATCTCGCCGAGTTTCGTTGTCAGGTTGACTTCTTGACAAGCAAGAAAATCAAAATAACGGACCCGAGGATCGGTCTTGATCTGTTCGCCCCAGCCTTCCTGGACGATGTTCATTGGGGTCGCAGGCGAGCAGGCATCCTTGTTAAACGGTTGACCTGCGCGGCCTTGCATAACTTGTTTCCAGACATTGACCCGCTCGTCGGCAATATTGAACTTCGCGGCAGTGCACGTCAGGATCAAGCCGTCGACCATGTCCGGATGCCGCAGTGCAAGATCCATAGCGATCGCACCACCCATGGAGTGTCCCATGATGACCGCTGGGCGCACGCCAAGTTTCTTCCACAGCGCGTAGGCGAAATCACTGTAGGCCGTGATGCTCTTCAGACTGTCTGTCCCACTCGAACGTCCGTGGCCCGGATAGTCAAAAGACAGTGGGCTATGTTTTGCTGAAAGAATGGCGAGCAGTTTGTGAGCGAAGTTCCCGTTACTTCCAGCACCGTGAACATAAAGGATCAACTTCCCTTTGCTCACGTCTGGGACAATCGGCGGTAAGGTTGTGCGACCAGTATGGAAATAATTCACCGCATAGCCGTCAACGTCCACGTATTTTGTTGGCATGGTTCCCCCGCAGGAAAAAACTGTCCCTTGACTAGTTGGCTAGCCTGTCTTTGTCAAGGGTTGGATGGGACGACCGCTGAAGTTCTGCTTGCTTCGTGATGAGGTGCAAGACAAAGCGTACCTCAAAACGGTTCATCTCTTCCAGCGAATTCATCATCATCAAGGACAATCACTTTGACTCCCATACCCTTTGGCAACAATGGGAGTTCAGCTGGACCGATGATAAGCCCTTCGCCGAGCGAAAGCGAACTCAGCACTCCTGAGCTTTGGTTGCCAGTCGAGTGCGCAGTGTAGCGGCCATGTTCATGGGTAAGGCGACAGCGGATAAATTCAGTGAGTCCTTTCGCTTTCGGGACTTCAGCTCCCATTGTCGCGTGTACAGTTGGGAGGAACAACTTGTCGTGACCAGTCATTTTCCGCAGCGCGGGGCGTACGTAGAGATAAAAGCACACCAGTGCAGACACCGGATTGCCTGGTAACCCAAAATACGGACGTTCGCGTAATAATCCGAACGTCAGTGGTTTCCCTGGTCTCTGGGCAACTTGCCAAAACAAGCGGTGCATGTGCAATTCATCCATCGCTTGCTTCACGAAGTCGAAGTCACCAACTGAGACGCCACCGGTTGAGAGGACGACATCGTGCCGTACCGCTTCACCCAGAGCCGCACGTATTTCTTCAAGCGTGTCACGAGCAAGGGCAAGCGGAATGGGAATACCACCTGCCTCTCGAACGGCGGCAGCAAGCGTGTAGGCGTTGGAGTTCACAATTTGTCCAGGCCGTAAGGCGTCATCGATTTCCGCCAGTTCGTTACCAGTGCTAAGAATCGCAACCCGTGGACGCTGACGAACGAGAACGAGACTACGTCCGACGGAGGCTAAAAGGCCAATATCGGCAGAACGTAGGACGCGCCCCTTTTCTAGGACAACCTGCCCGCGTTGAATATCCTCGCCACTGCCACGCACGTTGTTCCCCGAGCGCTCGCTACGTTTAATCCACACGCGACCGTCATGTTCTTCAGTGTCCTCAACTTTCACGACTGTGTCGGCACCAGACGGCATGACTGCGCCGGTCATGATCTTACTTGCGGTGCTAATAGTCACAGGTTGTTTAGGAATCGCCCCAGCCTGAATGACTTCCAGCACTTCCAGTGTTACTGGCTGATCGGCAGTTGTAGCGCGGATGTCATCCCACCGGACGGCATACCCATCCATAGCTGAGTTCGCAAACGGTGGGACTTCACGCTCCGAGCGGATTTCCTCAGCAAGTACTCGACCAACAGCATCGAGAAGTCCAAGTCGCTCGCCTGCCAGAGGTGAAACGGTATCGAGAATTGTCGTTAATGCGTCATGTACGGAGATCATGGGGACAGAGTAGGCAAAGTGCGCGGGGGTCGTCAACAAGGCAATGTGTGAAACGTAAGACGTAAACCGTAAGAGGGGCGGAAAGGTGGTTACGCTTTACGTTTTAGCCCGCAACCGCTCTTGCAGCTTCCGATCTTTTTCCAGTGTCGCTCTAGCGAGGTCTTCTTTGAATTTCACCATGCGGGCAAACAGTTCGGTATCCTTGACCGCAAGGATCTGGATCGCGAGCAGACCGGCATTACGACCACCGTCAATCGCTACCGTTGCGACGGGAATCCCCGGTGGCATTTGTACCATTGATAGCAAGGAGTCGTACCCGTGTAAGGCTTTGCTTTTGACGGGAATACCAATAACCGGCAACGGTGTGTGCGCAGCGACCACGCCAGCCAGATGAGCGGCACCACCAGCTCCGGCAATAATCACTTGGAGACCTTTTTGGTGTGCTTGCTTGGCAAACTGCGCCGTTTCGTCGGGTGAACGATGGGCTGACAGTACATGCATCTCATAGCTAACACCGAATTCTTCGCAGACCTTGGCAGCTTCTTCCATCACTTCCAGGTCAGAGTCACTGCCCATGATGATACCAACGCGGGGGGACATAAGCTTCCTTTCCTACTTTCGAGAGCACATACCACGCTTTACGCATTACGTGTCGCGTGTCGCGTGTTGCGTGTTTACGAGTCGGTTACACGTTTCGTCACTTCCTCTAGCCGAATGCCACGTGAGCCTTTGACTAGCAGCAGTTGCGGACCATGGAAACTTGTAATCGTCTCATGTACGAAAGTCGCAGCCGGGTCTGACGTGGCAAACCAACGAACCGGCACTGGTGTTTTTTCTATTGCTGCGGCAATGAGTTTCGCATCTTCTCCTACGGCGATAACCAAATCTGGTCGGGGGGATAAGGCTGTGACCATTGTCCCCATCTCCTGGTGGCGAACCTGACTCAACGTGCCAAGCTCCAGCATATCGCCGAGTACGAGAATAACTCGTTCGCCGGTAGTACGAACATGTTGGACCGTCAGCAAGGCCTGCTGCATCGAAGCCGGATTGGCGTTGTAACAGTCATCAAGCACGGTAAGCCGACGAGTGGGTACTTCAACCACGGCCATGCGTCGTGCAGCTCCTTTGGCTACGTTGAGAGCTGAGCAGGCATCGACAAGAGAAATACCACATGTCGCAGCGGCAGCAACTGCCGCTGCCGCTGCCAGAGCGAAATGGCTGCCAAGTAATTTGAGTTTCACTGTTGGTGTGCCAGTCGGTGTTGCCAGCGTGAAGTGTGTCCCTTGTCGAGTCACATGAAGGTTACTGATGCGAAATTGATTTGCTACCCGCTCACCAAAAGTCACAACCCGGCACTGCGCTTGGCGACGAACAGCCTTTAGAAGACCATCGTGATCGCCGTTGACAATCGCTAAACCATCGGCAGGTAAAGCAGCGATCAATTCTGTCTCGGCGGCGATCACGCCAGCCAGGTCTTTGAGTGTTTCGGTATGTTCCTCGGCAATAGAGGTAATCATGCCAATTTCTGGATGGGCGATATCACAGAGCGTCGTCAATTCTCCGGGGCTACTCGTACCCAGTTCGAGGACGAGTGCTTTGACATCATCGTCAGCACGCAAAATTGTCAGCGGCAAGCCAATATGGTTGTTCAGGTTTCCTTGCGTGGCCCAGGTTTTCTGTTGCGAGGCGAATACCTGCGCCATCAGTTCTTTGGTCGTGGTTTTGCCATTGCTGCCAGCGATACCAATGATGCGAGCCTGCAAGCGATTCCGATACCACGTCGCCAAGTGTTGTAACGCAGTCAGCGGGTCACGAACCCGAATCGCGGCTGCAGCATCAGGAAGCTCTGGATTGGCGCTTTCAGCAAAAAAGAATCCTGAAGCTCCTTGCTGAACCGCCGCAGTGAGAAAAGCGTGTCCATCAGTCCGGGTCCCAGGAAGAGGAACAAATAACGCACCCGAGGGAACTGCCCGCGAGTCGATTGATACCGCTGTAAACAGAGTCTCAGGCCGACCGTTGATGAGCGTACCACCGGTTGCCTGACAAATGTCTTGTGCTGTCAGTTTCATTGCTGGGCAACTGTAACTAGGCAGAAGTTTCACTGCAAGGAGGGAAAACATCCACGAGGAACGATAAATGCCAAACGATGAATGATGAACGGAGGACTCATGGTGTCCGTTATTCTGCAATCTACATTCCGCAATCCGCAATTCTTGGAGGTGGGACGCCCGCGCTCCCAGGTCCTCCGCATTGATCCCACATGCGCGACATGTCACCATGAACAGGTGACCGACAAAGAGCAACATGCCCGAGTGATTGTGCAGACGCTCCGCGATCGCGGTTTTACCGCGTATTTTGCGGGTGGATGCGTACGAGACAAACTGCTTGGTATTGAACCGAAAGACTTCGACATTGCTACCAGCGCTCAGACGGGAGAGGTGTTGCACTTGTTCCCACAAACAGTTCCTGTGGGCGCACAGTTTGGTGTCGTACTTGTCATGCAGGCAGGAATACCATTCGAGGTTGCGACGTTCCGCTCTGATGGAGTGTATGTCGATGGCCGTCATCCTACGAGTGTCCGCTTTAGTGATGCGAGTGAAGACGCACTGCGACGGGACTTCACCATTAACGGAATATTTTTTGATCCGTTGACAGAGCAGGTTATTGATTACGTTGATGGACAACAGGATCTTGCTGCGGGGATTATTCGTGCCATTGGTGATCCGTACGCGCGGTTTCATGAAGATCGTTTGCGTATGCTCCGCGGAGTCCGCTTGGCGGCACGTCTCGGGTTTACCATCGTGCCGGAGACATTTGCGGCGATTCGAGAACTCGCCCCGACGATTGTCGATATTGCCTGGGAACGCATTGGCGATGAAATCCTCAAGATTCTTACCGAAGGTGGTGCGCAGCGCGCGTTTCATCTGCTGGCGGAGTCGGGGTTACTGTCAGTGATTTTGCCGGAGATCGACGCCATGCGAGGTGTGGAACAATCACCGGATTTTCACCCAGAAGGCGACGTCTTTGTTCACACGCTGCTCCTCTTGGATAAACTCAACGCGCCAACCGAGACCCTCGCTCTAGGGGCGTTACTCCATGATATTGCGAAACCCGTCTGCCGTGGACAAAACGGAGAGCGCATTACCTTCTATGGGCATTGCGAGACAGGGGCTGAGATGGCGATCGACGTTTGCCAACGCCTCAAACGCTCGCGCGAAACTTGGGAGCGAGTCGCTTATTTGGTCAAGAACCATCTTCGTCTGATCAGCGCGCCAGAGATGCGAGCCTCGACCCTCAAGCGCTTTCTCCGCGAAGAAGGGATTGAAGAACTGCTTGAGCTGGCACGGATTGATGCGTTGTCATCGAGTGGTGATCTCCGTCCCTATGAGTTCTGTCGTCAGAAACTTGCGGAACTCGGGCCGGAGCAAATTGCCCCACCACGATTACTCACTGGTCGTGATCTCATTGACCTGGGGCTTCAACCTGGGCCGCGATTCAAAGAGATTCTTCACGCGGTCGAGGATGCGCAGCTTGAGGGTTGTTTGCAGACACCAGAAGACGCCCTCTCGTGGGTTCGCCGACAGTATGGCATATAATGACAAGAGAATGGGAGGAATGAACATATGGGCCTCTTTCCTAAAGACACTAATTTCTACGATCTCTTCGAGCGCGGTGCAGGCAAAGTATGTGAAGGGGCAGATCTCCTGGCGGAGCTTGTCAAGGATTTCACCAACGTGCCGCTCAAGGCGAAACGTATTAAAGATGTTGAGCATGAGGCAGATCTTATCACGCACGAGACGATCGAAAAATTGAACAAAACGTTTGTCACGCCGCTTGATCGCGAAGACATTCACGGCCTCATCTGTTCACTGGATAATATTCTCGACCACGTTGAAGCGGCGGCGGATAAGTTCTCGCTCTATCGTATTCTTGAAGTTCAGCCTGATGCGGCGCTCCTTGCAGATGTATTGGTTCACAGCGTGAAAGAAGTGCAAACCACTATTGGCAAGCTGCGCAATCTCAAGGATGCCGATATAATCCTCAAGCACTGTATTGAGATTAATCGCTTGGAAAACGAAGGTGACTTTGTCTATCGTTCCGCTATCGCAAAACTATTTGAGAATCATGGGAATGACCCGCTGAATGTCATCAAATGGAAAGAAGTCTACGATTCGATTGAGAACGCAATTGATAGTTGCGAGGATGTTGCGAATGTCATCGAAGGGGTGACACTGAAGAATAGTTAGGATTTAGGCTACAGGCCGTAGGCTGAAGGGAAGAAAAAGGAACAGGGATAAAAGGATAAGGGGTAAAACGGGAAAAGAGGAGACCTGTTTCCACTTTTGACTTTTTGTTCCTCCCTGCAGCCTACAGCCTGCTAAAAAATCCACTTCAGTAGCGGCTCACCGACAAAGTACGTGACTGCGGCAATCAACGCAGAGCCAGGAATCGTCAAGATCCACGCCCATACAACAGTCCGGGCAACTCCCCAGCGTACTGCGGAGAGCCGCCGGGCGGTTCCGACCCCAACGATCGCTCCGGTAATGGTGTGTGTCGTGCTCACCGGAATACCGGCATACGCTGTCCCTAGCAATGTAATTGCGCCAGCCGTTTCGGCGCAGAATCCCCCAACTGGCTGCAACTTGGTAATGCGCATGCCCATAGTGCGGACAATACTCCATCCGCCGAACATCGTGCCAAATCCGAGAGCTGCGTGGCAGGAGAGAATGACCCAAAACGGGACATAAAACGTCTCGCCGAGATACCCAGCGTTGAACAGCAAGATGGTAATAATGCCCATAGTTTTCTGCGCATCATTGGTTCCATGCCCAAGGCTGTAAAACGCAGAAGAAACTAATTGCAGACGGCGGAAGTACTTATCCACGCGTCCTGGTGTTGATTGCCAGAACAGATTCAAAACGAGCACCATAAATGCTATCCCAAGCCCGAATCCGATTAAAGGAGACAAGACGATAAACGTCGCGGTTTTTGAGAAGCCACTGAAGATGACGGCATCGAACCCGGCTTTGGCAATCGCAGCGCCAGCGAAGCCGCCAATCAGGGCATGTGAGGAGCTGCTGGGAAGTCCGTAAAACCAGGTAATCAGATTCCAAACAATCGCGCCCATGAGCCCACCGAAAATCACATACGGATCGACGATCGCGGGATCGATAATCCCTTTCCCGACCGTTGTAGCGACCTGCACGCCAAAGCCAAAAGCGGCGATAAAGTTAAAGAAAGCTGCCCACGCCACTGCCTGAAATGGCGACAGGACCCGTGTTGAGACGACGGTAGCGATGGAGTTCGCTGCATCGTGAAAACCATTGATAAAATCAAAGACCAAAGCAACGAAAACTAAAAAGACGATCAATTCCATTCACATCCTCCGTGCGGTCCGATCTCTTGTGCCGGAGTTAGGAAAAAGAATCAATCGGAAAGCGATATATGGAAGGCAGTGATCTTTACCTCACGCGTAACGTACGCTGTGCTACAAAAGGGGAGAAGAGGAGACGGAGATGTTTGAACAATATGCGCTTATCATGTTGTTAGGCCGTGACACGTCGAACCAAAGTACGATATGGTACTGATCAATCGTGAAAGCAAAGGTCTACATTGAAACTACGGTGATCAGCTACCTGACGGCACGTCCCAGTCGCGACGTGGTGATTGCTGGACATCAGAAAATTACCCGCGACTGGTGGCAGACCGACCGTGACAAATTCGACTTAATAGCCTCCCAACTAGTTGTGCGAGAAGCAAGTGCAGGCGATCCGCAAGCAGCCAAAGAACGGCTCGAGAGACTGACGACACTAACCTTGCTGGAGGTAACGGAAGCAGCAGTGACTCTGGCTCAGGAGCTGCTGACCACCGGAGCGATGCCGGAGAAAGCGGCTGAAGATGCTCTTCACCTGGCAATTGCAGTTACGAATGGGGTGGAGTATCTCTTGACCTGGAACTGCAAACATCTCGCGAACGCCACCATGCGGACGAAGATTGAGGACGTGTGTCGGGCCGCAGGGTATGAGCCGGTGATTATCTGCACGCCAGAAGAACTCTTGGAGGTATAACACCATGTGGGAAGACCCGATTGTTACCGAAGTGCGCAAGCTCCGTGAAGCACACGCCGCGCAATTCAACTACGACTTAACGGCAATTTACCGTGATCTGAAGCAGCAGGAAAAAGCCAGTGGACAAGTCTTTGTGTCTTTTCCCCCCAGGCAGGCGAGGCCGATAGGGAAACTTTCAAAAAGGCGGAAGGCGGCCTAACTCACCACTGCACCGTATTGCTGCCCGCGTGCGGTTTGGAACGAATCTGAAAGGTTTCGCTTTGGGCAGCAAACGGTGACTAGGGGCGTTAGTGCGCCAAGCAAAACTTGGCGCTTCTTGCCGGGTGGAAGTCCCGGCTGAGGAGGGTCTTACCAACCACTCATACCGAGTGTTGCAACTGTGGAGGAAGCATGAGGTAAAGCCGAACGACACAGGTGAAGCGTACACAGGGCACCACGGAGCCCACAGGGGAGACCGCGCTCCCCAAAGCTTGACACAGCCTCGTAACAAAGCTTCATGCAGATGGCGATGGTGTGAACGCCCCAGAAGCTAAGACAGAGGACGCGCTTGGGTGAGCGTCCCGAGGGTCTGCCGGGGTCCACTTGAGAGCGTGGGAGGCGTGGAGAGAAGCGGCAGGAACTTGGGAGACCCGTGAGAGTCCGACTGCGGGAAGGCCGTGTCGCACGGCATACGGATCTTGAGCCACGCAAGAGGAAACCCGGACACGGACGGAGGCCGGAGCCTCCCCGACACGCACAGCGCCCACAGTCGGTACGCAACGCCGAGCCGAAACGAGGCGCGCTGACGACCTCACGGGAGTCGGATCACCTCATAGTACTCCGCGGGCGGGAGAGCCGTCCCCGTGGGGAAGGGGGTGACGGTGGGACGAAACCTTCAAAGGAAACGTGCGCCGGACATGCAGGGCCGGAATACACAAGCCAACCTCCCTGAGGGGAATAGCAAGTTCCAGGGCAACCTGGAATGCGGAAGCGAGTCTCACTGAGGAGCCGGGTGCGGGAAAACCGCACGCTGGATCTGTGCGGGGGGCGTCGGGTAACCGGCGTCCCTACCGCGACGTTTTTTCCATTCTGACTATTGCCCTTATTGTATGGGGAGGTGTCCAGACGTTAAGCGCCGCAGTGCAGATTGAGAAAAGCGTCGAAGCCATACAAACCTCGAGTCGTGACATCCACGCAAATACTGAACGCTTAATTCGTCTGAAGGGAGTCTTTGTCGGGGCGTAGGGTGCTCGCCCCGACGTTTTTTGAATCGTTTCAGAACAATCGCAGATCAAGCGGATGCTTGACGAGCAGCGGCAGGGCGATAGCGAGACGGCTCCCCTGGGTGCGGTTCGGGCAGCGGATGCAATGGCACGCCCAATCCCCAACAAAAGCTATCGATGCTGACGATTGCGACGACTTCACTAATGATCTCCACGTACTGTGCATCGGAGATATCGCGAGTTGTCATGGTCCTGTCGAACCACGCCTTGGTGAGGTGTCGGGGATCCGTCGTGACGCGGTGGATGACTCAACCGCAGTTTCTGGAAGCGTGCTGTCTCGGTCGTGGACTCCCTCAATGGTATGTGGTGAGAGTGCATTTTTCCGCACTGTACACAGCTTGCAGTGTCGCGCTTGCCGCATTTCAGCCGCGATGGCGACGCGTTCTGCGCCAGTCCACCAGTTGCCCGCGTAGGCCAATCGTTGCCAGGTGCGGCGATGTGCTGCCGTCAGATCTTCGCGCACGGGGACCGGTGCGCTCGCGTACGAAATCTTCACCATGCCATTCTCCTTCCTATGCGTCTGTACGGTATCGTACATTCCTTGTTGAGCGTATCGTATAGCAACTCGCTCGACCCCACAAAAGTTTCTGCAGCGAGCGTCTGACAGGCTCGTCACCTGCGGGTGGGAACTTTCCCAACGTGCTGTGAGTGCTGTCTCTCTATTTGGGAGAAGGAGGAACAATGAAGAAGCAACGAGGCATCATGTTTATCATTATGATGGGATGGGTGTTTTGTACTGGTGGATCGTCTGCATACGGAGATGACGTCGATACGTTGCGTACGTCATTCGAGCGCGAGATCGGGGCCTTTAATGCGCACGATCTCGACACCTTGATGAGTAATCAGCACGAGCAGGTGATTGCCGTGAACCCGGCATCTCCAACGGCAAGTGACGGGAAAGCCGTGCGACGGCAGGGATATCAAACGCGTTTTGCAGCTCCTGAGCAGGTCAC
>JAYVFX010000033.1:0-16704 GCA_043772795.1 Deltaproteobacteria bacterium | reverse complement strand
CTCATGGGGTATGGAAGTAGAACTAGCCGATGGTGGAGCACAAGCCCTAGAAATCCTCGATCAGGCCAAGCGAGAGAATCGCTACTTTCACATTGGGGTGCTCGATTGGCAAATGCCAGAAATGGATGGGCTCACCCTGGCGCGGATGATACGCGCACGCCGAGAACTCAACTCGATGCAACTCGCGTTTCTTACATCAGTAGGACAGCGAGGTGATGGTGCCAAGGCACGCGAGGCTGGTATTCAAGCCTACCTGACTAAGCCTGTGCGACAAGCGCAACTCTTTGAATGCTTGTGTTTGTTGGCGAGCCAGATCGAACAAGAGGCTGCGCGTACTGTCAAAACACTCATTACTCACCACACGCTAACAGACCTGGCGAATCAAGCCTCGATTCTGGTAGTTGAGGATAATCTGATCAACCAAAAGATGATTATTCGCTTGCTGGAACGCTTTGGTTACCGAGCTGATCTTGCGAATAATGGCCGTGAGGCACTCACAGCCCTGAGTCGGACACGATATTCTGTTGTCTTGATGGATTGTCAAATGCCGGAGATGGACGGCTTTGAAGCGACCGTACAAATCCGTGCTAACGACCGAGCGACCGGGAGGCATACCCCCATCATCGCTGTCACCGCCCACGATATGCCAGGGGATCGAGAGCGCTGCCTCAGTGCCGGTATGGATGGCTATGTGCCCAAGCCTGTGAAGGCCGATCTGCTCAGAACAACACTGGAAACTTGGGTGCCCAAACCGAAAACTATCGAGAGCAATCCGGTTATTGCGCCTGTGAGTCGCCCGCGCATCCTGGCGGCATCGGCAAAACCCATTCCAGCAGCCGTTGGCCAGCCACAGCGGATTCTGTTGGCTGAAGATAATGTGGTCAACCAAAAGCTTGCCTTGCGACTCTTATCCAAACTTGGCTATGAGGCAGACGTTGTTGCTACCGGACGAGAGGTGCTGGAAGCGTTGGCACAGAAGTCATACCCACTCGTGTTGATGGACTGTCAAATGCCGGAGATGGATGGCTTTGAGGCAACACAGCAGATTCGTATCAATGATGAGCAGGTAGGGAGTCATACCACCATCGTTGCCTTGACGGCGCATGCGATCAAAGGAGACCGAGAGCGCTGCCTTGAGGCTGGAATGGATGATTACCTGCCCAAGCCAATTGACCGTGAAGCGCTGCAGAAGGTGTTGGAGAAATGGATAGGCGCACCAGCAGTAGAAGAGGCAATGGTGGAAATAGCGGAAGTGCCCCCGGTTGTCGCACTCCTTCCAGTTCAGTCGGAGCTTGGGGAATTTCCTGCAGAAAAAGCAGTGGTGGTGACCCGAGAAACCGTGCTTCCGGGTATTGAAGCGCCTCCAGTTCAGCCGCAATCCGCAAAACCTCCATTTGACCTCGCCGTTGCATTGGAACGGGTGGAAGGGGATTGGGAACTATTGGTAGAAATGGCAGACCTCTTCTTACAAGACTATCCTGGACATCTTGCCCAGATCCGTCAGTCCCTTATCAGTCGTGACTCGCTCTCGCTATCACTTGCGGCCCACACCTTAAAAGGTTCGGCTGGAAACTTTGCCGCCACTTTCACTTGCACAGCAGCAGCTACACTTGAACAGCTGGGACGCGCCGGAAACTTCGGCCAGATTTCTGCCGTGGTAAGCGAATTGGAAACCGCCTTGTCTCAGCTCGCCCTTGCCCTTGAAAAACTGAAGAACCAGGCACAGATTCCCATGTCTACACCACTCTCAAAGAATGATGCGTATGTAGACTCGATGCCTGCTCTCCGAGCCGATGATACGATGTAAGGGGTTTTTGCCCAACGCCCCGAAGGAAGCGAAAATTGTGATCGACCATCCCCCCCAGTATCAGGCGCGAACGGTACTCAATCGAGAAATGCGTCGTGCCTTGGTGGCAGAACTGTAAGTGAAGGACCCAAAAGACAGAGGCGCACGGGAAAAATAGGGTCAGGTCTTCTTTCTGCCATTTCCCCTTGACCAGCATGCCCATGGTTTCGTCCTTCATCGGGGGTTGCTGCCCCTCAGATCTCACTGCTTTACAGCAGGCTGTGATTACTACTTTAGTGCTGCTGTTCAGTCAAGAATTCATCCGGCGGTCTGTGGACCAGCAGCAATACTAGCCGTGAATTTAAATGTCAAAGTAAAGACTTGCCCCTTTTTACGAATCCCCCCGTGCTACGCGCGGTCCCTCCTTCGACAAGCTCAGGACAGGCTTTAGTAAAGGGGGCATTTTTTGGTTCTCCCCTTTGAAAAAGGGGGGCTAGGGGGAATTTCACTGCAAGTGATGAAGTATACGAATGTGATGTGGCCTGATTTAGCAATAGTCTGTGTAAAGCAACAAACTTGTATGCACACAACTTCCTCGCCGTTTTACCCACGCAACAGTGCAGAACGGTATTCTCGGTTGAGACTGGCAATATGAGACACCGAAATGCTTTTGGGACACGCCGCCTCACACGCTCCGGTGTTCGTGCAGGCACCAAAGAGTTCTTTATCCATCGCCGCCACCATATTGATGACACGCTGGTCTTTCTCGGGTTGTCCTTGTGGCAGCAATGAGAGATGGGCGACCTTGGCAGCGACAAAAAGCATGGCCGAGGCATTTTTACACGCGGCCACACAGGCCCCACAGCCAATGCACGCCGCGGCATCGAAGGCAGCATCAGCAATTGGCTTGGCGATTGGAATCGCGTTCGCGTCTGGGGCCGCGCCGGTGTTGACTGACACATATCCTCCCGCCTGAAGCATACGATCGAACGCCGAGCGATCAACCACGAGATCTTTGATCAGAGGAAACGCGCGTGCCCGCCAGGGTTCGACCACTATCGTTTCGCCGTCGGAAAACGCGCGCATCCGCAGTTGGCACGTGGTAGTTCCGGGTAACGGGCCGTGCGCTTACCCGTTAATACACACGCCGCACGAGCCACAAATTCCCTCTCGACAGTCGTGCGCGAACGCGATTGGGTCTTCACCCTTACGAGTGAGTTCTTCATTCAAGACATCAAGCATTTCGAGAAAGGACATGTCAGGAGTGACGTCGTTCACCTCGTACGTGACAAACTCACCCGCAGCATCGCCCTTTGGTTGACGCCAAATTTTTAAAGAAAAGTGCATATGCATGATCCCTATTTGTAATTACGTTCGCTGGGAGCCACATACTCGAACGGCAACGCCTCGTGGTGTAACTGCGGCGGACAGTCAACACCGGGATATTCCCACGCAGAGACGTAGGCGAAGTGCTGATCATCGCGCTTTGCCTCGTTCTCTTCCGTCTGGTGTTCGGTACGAAAATGCGAGCCGCAGGACTCATCGCGCTGCAACGCGTCTATCGCCATGAGTTCGCCAAGCTCAAGAAAGTCGGCAACACGTCCGGCTTTTTCCAAGGAAGCGTTGAGGTTGTCATCACTGCCAGCGACTTTCACATTTCGCCAAAATTCCTCGCGTAACACGCGTATCTCACTGATAGCCTTCTCTAAGCCTGAGGCGTTTCGCACCATGCCCACCTCGTCCCACAGCACCTTTCCTAAGGCCCGATGGATCTCATCAACCGTGCACCGGCCATTGATAGCGAGGAGTTGAGTAATGCGTTCGTTGACCTGTCGCTCTGCGTCGGCAAAAGCTGAATGACGTGTATCAACTTTTGCGAAACCTTCAGCCGCTAAATAGTCACCAATCGTTGCTGGCAGGATGAAATAGCCATCCGCCAACCCTTGCCTGAGCGCACTGGCGCCAAGGCGATTCGCGCCATGATCAGAGAAGTTGCATTCTCCCAACGCATAGAGGCCAGGAATCGTCGTCATCAGGTTGTAATCCACCCACAATCCACCCATGGTGTAGTGGGGAGCAGGATAGATGCGCATCGGCGTGGTGTAGGGATCTTCTCCGGTCGTGCCTTCGTACATCTGAAAAATATTGCCATAACGCTCTCTGATAGTGTCCATGCCTAAGCGCTTCATGGCGTCGGCAAAATCAAGGTACACCGCCATTGCCGTCGGTCCGACCCCGTACCCGGCGTCGCACACTTCCTTGATCGTGCGGGCGGCGACATCGCGGGGCACCAAATTGCCAAACGACGGATATTTTTGTTCAAGGAAGTAGTTCCGTTCCTCTTCTGGAATCTCGTGTGGTGGGTGTTGGTTCACTTTTTGTTTTGGCACCCACACCCTGCCATCATTGCGTAACCCCTCGCTCATCAAGGTGAGTTTCGACTGGTAACTTCCAGAGACAGGAATACAGGTTGGGTGAATCTGAGTGAAACAAGGATTGGCGAACAATGCGCCGTGCCTATGTGCACGCCAGATTGCGGTTGCGTTAGAGCCTTTCGCGTTGGTGGAAAGATAATACACATTCCCATAGCCGCCAGTTGCCAGTACGACCGCATGAGCAGCAAAGGACCGCAGCTCGCCAGTGCGTAGATCACGGGTGACAATGCCGCGCGCCTTGCCGTCAACCGTAACAAGATCAAGCATCTCGTGAAACGGAAAGCACTGCACCTGACCGAGATGAATCTGGCGATTGAGCGCACCGTAGGCACCGAGCAACAACTGTTGCCCCGTCTGCCCACGGGCATAGAAAGTGCGCGAGACCTGTGTTCCGCCAAAGGAGCGATTTTCCAAGAGACCGCCATATTCACGAGCGAAGGGCACGCCTTGGGCAACACACTGGTCGATGATGTTGACGCTGAGTTCAGCGAGTCGATAGACGTTGGCCTCGCGCGAGCGGTAATCACCACCCTTGATGGTGTCATAGAATAGTCGATAGACACTGTCGCCGTCGTTACGATAATTCTTCGCGGCGTTGATGCCCCCTTGTGCCGCAATGCTATGGGCCCGGCGAGGGCTGTCCTGAAAGCAGAAAGACAGGACATTATAACCCAACTCGGCCAGTGCCGCCGCCGCTGCCGCGCCAGCAAGGCCGGTACCCACGACAATAATGTCGAGCTTCCGCTTGTTCGCCGGACTAACTAACTTCAGATCAAAGCGGTGATGCGTCCATTTGTCTTCGAGCGGACCGGTCGGAATTTTTGCCTTGGTTATCATGAGGTTCTCCTGTGAGGAATTAGCGCGCGAAGTAAAAATAGAGTGGGACACTCGCGAATCCCGCGGGCACCAGCAGGGAAAACAGCCAGCCACAAGCGTTGATCAGCGTCCGATAGCGTCGATGCGTCACCCCGAGTGTAGGAAACGCGCTCTGAAAGCCGTGCTGCAAATGGAAGGCGAGCAAAAACATGGCTGTGACATAGAGACTCACGTACCACGGGTTCGCGAACGCGGATTGCACCAGATCGTAGAGGCTTGCGCTGTTACCAACGATTCGGTGCTCGACCAGAAACGTTCTCAGGTGGATGAGGAGAAAGAGTAAAAGAATGCTTCCCGTCAGACCCATATAACGAGAGGTCCAGCTACCATTGCCTTTCGCTCGGGCCACATCGTAATGCTCCGGGCGGGCACTGCGATTCCACTTCGTTAACAGCACGGCATCAACGATGTGGAATAGAAAGCCTAATACCAGACCGACTTCCAGCCCGCGAATCAACACATTCGACGACATAAAGTGCGCATACACGTTGAATGCCGCTCCCCCGTCACTCTTGAACAGCAAGAGATTGCCGGAAAGATGCACCAGCAAGAATGAGCATAGAAACAACCCTGTGGCTGCCATGATGAGCTTGCGACCGATCGTGGAAGACAGTATCGCGATTTGTTTTTTCATACGTATTGCCCCCTTCAGAAAGAACGGCCCCATCTAGAGACCGCTGTCGATGCGTTCAGGCAACTATAATTACTATTCAAAATCTATTCAATATATTGACAAAAATATTTTTCGCCTTATACTCACTTTACCGAATGAAACGGTACGTTCCCTGGAAAGGTGGTCGAGGTCTGTTGCATTGACGAGTCTATCAACGCTGGAGGGTCTCAACCTTACAGAGAAGGAGCATGCATCATGATTGACCGTTCTTGCAGTGGGCAGAGAGTGCGCGTCCGCACGACTATCCGCACTCCCTCGATAGATATCTCCGCAGGGTCAACCGGCAGCATTATGTACGAATTCGACAATGGTGTCGGACGACAGCTGATGGAAGTGATCTGGGACGCTAGCGGGACACATTCCCAAGTTTTCCCGAGTGACGTCGAGGTTGTGGATTCAACCCTTAACAAAAGCATAAGCCAAGAAGGAGAAGCACGATGAAACCTAATATTGCCTTATCAGATGAGCAGCGCACGGAGGTCATTAAGATTTTGCACACCCTGCTTGCAGACGAATACGTCCTGTATACCAAAACCCGCAACTACCACTGGAACGTTGTTGGCCCGCAGTTCAACGAGTTACACACCTTCTTTGAGACGCAATACAACGCACTCAACATCGTCGTCGATGACGTGGCCGAGCGCGTGCGAGCACTCGGGAGTCCTGCATGCGGAACGCTCACTGAATCCTCGCGACACGCACGGCTGCAGGAGCAGCCTGGGCAGTATCCCAGCGCGTATGAGATGCTCACGCGGCTGCTGAATGACCATGAGACGCTGATCCGTAATCTGCGTTGCGATGCCGAACGCTGTGTAGATCAGTACCACGATGCCGGCACCAACGACTTTCTCGTCGGGCTGATGGAACAACACGAGAAACAGGCGTGGATGCTCCGATCTCTCGTCAGTGGTGAATGATTCGACTGGAGACAACCCTGAACCGTTGCGCTGACAACAAGAGAGTCCCTGGGTCTCGAAATACAACGGAATTCCCACCCAGAGCAGCAACCGAGGAACACGCTTATGGCACGACCAACATATAAACCAAAAGATTTTCACCTTGCAGGACTCGCCGGTATTTCCGGCAGAACTTTGGAA
Organism: Deltaproteobacteria bacterium; assembly: GCA_043772795.1. GTDB lineage: Bacteria > Desulfobacterota > Binatia > Bin18 > Bin18 > VGTJ01. The sequence continues at coordinate 9,837 of JAYVFX010000033.1, read as the reverse complement.
GTGCACTTAGGCCTGTACAAAGGATATGTCACCAACACGAACTTGCTGACCGAGCAACTCGCCGAATTATCCGTGGTAAAGAAGACCCCGGCAACCACACTCGCATATGCGGAACTTACGCGCCGGTTGGGATTTGAGTATGGCGGCATGGTTCTCCATGAATACTATTTTGGCAACCTTGCCACCAACGGCAAAGGTGAACCTTCACCGCAGCTCCAGGACGCAATCGAGCAGAGCTTCGGCAGTTTTGCCGCGTGGAAAGATGATTTCGTTGCTGTCGGCAGTCTGCGTGGAGTCGGTTGGGCGATCCTGTATCAGGATCCGCAGACTCGACAACTTTCGAACCACTGGGTCGAGTTGCATCACCACGGCGTACCGTCTGGGTTCCAGCCGCTCGTGGTGATGGACGTATGGGAACACGCCTTCTTACTGGATTACAAACCAGCAGAGCGCGGAAAATACATCGAAGCATTTTTCGCCAATATCGACTGGACTGCGGTTAATGTACGCCTTGCGCACGCGGTTGCAGTGGGAGCGATTGGCTCACATCAGTCATAATCAGAGTTAATAACTAAAAGTGATCTATGATTGTCAAACCAACAAGGAGAAACTGCATGACAAACGCACTAAATGGCAGCAAAACCCACGAGAATCTCAAGCACGCCTTTGCTGGCACAAGCGAACCGGCGCTATCTCTATTTTGCTCGTCGTGCTGACATTGAAGGTTACCCAGACGTCGGGGGGTTGTTCCGCGACACCTCCGAGGCTGAAACTGGCCACGCCTTTGGCCATATGGATTTCCTCAAAGAGGTCGGCGATCCAGCAACTGGCGAACCTATCGGGGATACCGTGAAGAACTTGAAAGCAGCCGTTGCTGGGGAGACCTATGAGTACACTGAGATGTACCCGGGCTTTGCGAGAACGGCGCGAGAAGAGGGATTTGCAGAGATCGCTGAGTGGTTCGAGACCCTGGCGCGGGCGGAGAGATCACACGCCGGGCGCTTTACCAAAGGGTTAGATACGCTCAATGCGTAAACCTCCCCCCGCACGGAACCGTTTCTGAGCTTCGTGCGGTAACGGGCGGTCAACAGAGGCAGCAGAAATCTATGCAGAAAGTCACTGTCAACGATCTTGTCGGTCGCGAACGCTATGAACACATGCGCGACCAGGTCCGCCACAATATAATCGAATTAAAGAAAATCTGGCGAGTCGGAGTTGGGGACGCCATCACCTTCGTTTTTGAAAATCAAGAAACAGTCAAGTTCCAAATTCAAGAGATATTACGCGCTGAAAATATCGCCGACCTGGATCAGACAAGGTCCGAGATTGATACGTATAATGAGTTGATTCCGAACGACGGAGAACTCTCCGCGACGATGCTGATTGAGATTACTGAGCAAGATCAGATTCGCCCGCAGCTCATACGTCTCATTGGTATCGACAAAGCGGTCTCACTGCATGTTGGACAGCAGTTCGTTATTCCCGCAGTATTCGAGGCTGGCCGCAGCAAAGAGGATAACCTCAGCGCTGTGCAGTATGTCCGCTTTCCTTTCTCACCAGAAGCCAGAGCGGCATTTTACGATGAACGCCAGGAAGCGAAAATTGTGATCGACCATCCTCAGTATCAGGCACACACGATACTCCAACCCGAAACGCGTCGCGCCCTGGCGGCAGAACTGTAAGTGAAGGACCCAAAAGATAGAAGCGCACGATCTCTACGGTCGTGCGCCGTTCGCGCGGCTTGCTCTAGACGCGTCGCAGGAAACTCGTCCTGTGTATACGGAGCGCCACCTAAGGAGCATAGAGGTATATCATATATAGTTTGTTGTTCGAGGGTGTGAATCTTTCTTCAAGACTCCTGCCGCATCGTAGCCAGAAGCGCTTGATATCCTTCCCGGAAGGTTGGGTAACGAAACGCATACCCCGTCGCCACCAGCTTGCTATTCCGGCAACGCTTGTTACTGCGATGGAGACCAGTCTGCGCATCTGCAGCAGTTTCCTTCCGTGGCGGAGGAAGACCAAGCTGCAACGCGAGCCAGCTTAAGACGACACATTGGTCCGCCGGTTCGTGATCTACAGCAAGATACAGGCGGTCCGGCTGGGTCAACTGCATCACATGCTGTAATACTCCCGCACAGTCGTCACGATGAATGCGGTTGGTATACACTAGCGGTCCATCCGTGCAGACTGCCGTCCCTTTTCGTACGCTGTCGATCAGACGCGTACGGCCTGGGCCGTAAATGCCACCGAGTCGAACTACCGTAGCGGGAAAGGAACTGTTCAATACGACCTGTTCGCCGACCAGCAGTTCTCTTCCGGAGAAGTGCATAGGTTCAGTTGGCGACGTTTCGTCTACCCATTCCCCTGATTCTTGCGCATAGACACCTGTACTGGATGTGAAAATGAACCGTTGTAGCGCATGCCCCTGCCTCTCTAACGCCGCCAGTAGGTGACGGATACCATCCACATACGTGGCTCGGTAGTTGTCGGCTGAAGAACTGCTCGGTGCTGCGGTATAGAAAACAACATCCAGCGCTGGGGGTAAGGTTTGCAGTGTTTCCGGCTTGGTGAGATCAGCGGGTAGAGCATGTAGGCTTGACGGCAGCGTGTCACAGTGGCGACGCAAGCCCCAGACCGTGTGCCCAGCTTCCACTAAACGAACCCCTAACTCTGTGCCAACATCACCGCAGCCTGCGATAAGTACGCGCGCCATTAGTTTGACCTCTCTCACGAAATAGTCTCGAACAAACTGCGTACAATCTGCTCTGCCAACGCCTCCCCGCTTAACCAGGCACCTTCAACCCTTGGGCCAGCGCACCAGTCTCCACACACGCCAACGCGTAGCGTGGAGTCAAAAAGACAAGACTCCGGTAGCGGTGCGAGTGGAAGTGCATAGCGCCATCGGTGTGCGAGCGCAAACACTGGATTCCTTACGGCAGAGTGAGCTGTCGCCTGATGAAACGCGTCAAGCAATTGTGCAATCACCAGCTCAGGGTCGTTGTCGCCATGAGCCTCGGACCAACCCGGCGCGCCATGAAGCACCCAGCAATCGAGTTTGTGACGTCCGGGTTTACTGCTGTCGCGGGCGACCCAGGAGAGCGCCGAATCATGTACGAACGCGCCGTCGAACGGCAGTTCGAGCGGCTGAGAAAATCCTAACATCACCGCCCAGCAACCTGACATCTGCACAGATGCAACGCGCGCAGTCAAACTTGTAGCCTCCCCCAAGAGTTCAACCACCTGGGGTGCCGGTACCGCCGCCACCACTACATCATAGCTGCCGAGGTCCTCTCCGGTATGAGTGGCAAGCCGCCATTTTTGTCCATCTCGTTGTATGCGCGCAACGCGAATGCCGCTGAGAAGATTGCAATTCATCGCAAGATGTCGCGCGATGGCACTCATCCCCGGAACGCCAACGTAGCGTTTCAATACCTTGTCACTGGGCGATACAATACCGTTCTCCAGCGCACATACGCGTCCGTTCCACTCTGCCACGAGACCGTTCAGTTGCCAGGTGTCAACGTCGCGCTGGAATCGAGAGTCACGCACGCTAAAGTATTGCGCGCCGTGGTCGAACTGATAGCCATCAACATGCCGGGTAGCCATTCGACCACCCGGCTCACGCCCCTTGTCGAACACCGTCACGGCGCATCGATGCTCAGTGAGATTACGGGCGCAGATCAAACCCGACATGCCGCCGCCGATCACCGCAACGGAGAAAGGGGCGGCGCGGGTTGAGTGCAGTAGTTCTTCGGTATCTTTCTTCATTACACTGCCTCTGACTACTGGTAGGTAATCTCAGCACCTCGACCAGTTAATTTATCATACAGACTACCGGCTAATTCAGGCCACGTTTTTGTCTCAACAGTCGATTCCATAATTTTTTCTCCTTCGTTCATTTTTTAGAGTGGGCGCTCTCCCTCGCACCGCAACTGGTATGGGAAACCGCCCGTAGTCAGATCGAAATGCCTGCGTCTCTAGTACGGTATCGATCACGTGGATGACGCCGTTACTGGATTCGATGTCCGTCTTCCCGACCCGAGAGTTGTCGACCGTAACAACGCCGTCTGTCGAATTGATGGTGAGCATCTGTCCGTTGACGGTTTTGGCCGAATCTAGTTTGACGACATCGGCGGCCATCACTTTGCCAGACACCACATGATAGGTGAGGATCGCCTGGAGCTTCGCTTTATTCTCAGGCTTGAGCAGATCTTCAAGTGTCCCTTTCGGCAACTTCGCGAAGGCCTCGTCAGTTGGCGCGAAGACCGTAAAAGGGCCTTCTCCCTTCAGAGTGGCCACCAAATCAGCCGCTTTGACGGCGCTCACCAGTGTGGTGAACGATCCGGCGCCAACGGCGGTGTCGACAATGTCTTTTTTTGCCTGCGTATCATACGCCTGCGTTGACCCGAGAAAGACTATCCCGCTCAACAAGGCAGTCATAACGGCAATACGAGTGGTTTTCGCGTAGGACATAACGTGTTCCTTTCTACTGTTGGTTAAGGGTGAAGGAATCATAATCGTCTACCCGCTGTAGCCTTCGGCTGCATCAACACCTTCGTCACAGGTCAGCGGCGACGTACGGGAAGTGCGAAGAGGCAGCGATTCTCCTTTCGTCTAAAACAAGAACCAGAGCGCTCTGGACTCTGTTGTAATAAATATTGAATAAAATTTGTCAAGATATTGAATAGAATTTATATTCTTTCTTCTCGCCCTCTCACGAGCGGAATTGCACTGTGGATGGCGATGGGGCAAATGCTCTATAAAAACGCTACAGCGAGATGTGGATTCGATGAGGACACTACTTGTTTGTGTGGTACCGGCGACTTGTCCGCCAGTGCCACACGGAGAATACGGACAGTACGCTGTCCGGGGCGCCCGTAATCTATATCTGTTTGTGATTTTTTTCTCCGCACCCACCACGCGAAATCTTTACGGAAGGCCATAATGGAGAATCCGGAGAAACGGTTCGATAAAAAGTGGAGAGCAGCCGAGGACCGCTACCACCGTCCACGTATGCGCAAAGAACGGGTGCCAGCGAGCAACTCCCATCCATAGCTCAAGAAGAACGCACCCTCCTTGGATAAGAAAGAAGATCACCATCGCGAGCGCCATGCCCGCACCAACCGCGACCCAGGTGAAGTAGGCATGAAAGACGGCGCTGGCGCAAAATGCCGCAACGAAGCCGGTACGAATCTGTCGGCGTCGCGCAAACGGCAGGAAACAATGCATGCGCAACCATCCACCCACTGCACGATTCCATCGCTTCCCCCAGAACTCTTGCACGGAACGTGAGACAATCGGTAGCACATGTTGACGTGGCACAATGACTCCGGCAGCTCGGTAGAGCGTGCGGACACCGCCCTCTACCGCATCTGCTAGGCTATAGAAGAATACTGCTCCCCCGAACCAGCGCAGGAACCAATACCAGGCCCCATCGGCGTTGGGGGCGATATCAATTGCGATCATCAGCCCAACTGTCGCCAGAACAGCATAGGCAATGGTTTTCCCCAGTGCTTTCGCATCTATTGTAGGTGGCGCCCAGGTAGCTTGGCGTGTATCCACCAAACCAAAAACATGCCACAGCCGGGCAGCGAACGAACGATCGTGCGATTCAGCAGCCAGATCAATGACACGCCCGAGACTCCACGTCGTCCAAATCGCCAGTCCGCCACGGAGCAACGACCCTTCGGCGGGGGCGAGCCACGGTACTCCCGCGGCGCCAATCGCGCTCAAGACCGCAAGCTTTCGTTGCCACCACGTCCCTTTCACCAGAACTGCAGATGTAACCAGAGAAACTGCGGCAAGAACAAAGACCAACGTTCCACTCAGCATCACAGATAGTCCTCTTAACTATAGAGAAAATACACCCAGATGTGGATTGCGACGTCGTTTCCCTTCCCCCTGTTAGGGGGGAAGGCAAGGATGGGGGTCGAAAGCCGGACAGTAGTCCTAGCGGCGCACGTCGTTACCCCCTTCCTAACCTTCCCCCCTGACGGGGGGAAGGAACCTACAAGTAAGACTCCATATCTTGCTGTAGCGTTCCTATAAGTGTCGAAAGCACAGGTAGCGACTTATTTACTGAATGTTCTTTCCGTCCTAACGCACCCCAACTGCAACACGTATTCTCCGACGTGGACAGGGTTAGGCGTGTACCGATGGAGAATCAGTACTGTTTCGAGGTTCGATTACTGTTCTTGTCAATGATGGCCCACTTTGCTAGCTACTCGCCATTGCGATTCCCCGCAGCATGCCCGCAAATATCAACTGATGTAGGGGGTAGACGAGATACCAGTACGCAAGCCCACTGAGCCCGACGGGATCAAAGATTGCTGTTTGTCGAATCAGGGAACCCTCCGCGTCTCCCGTTACCTCAAACTCCAACCACGCCCGGCCTGGGAGCTTCATTTCCGCAACCAGACGTAACCGTTGGTTAGGTTCGATCGCTTCGACCCGCCACCAGTCCACGGTATCGCCGACTTGCAGCCACTCAGGATCGCGACGCCCACGACGCACGCCAACGCCACCGAGTAAGAGGTCAATGAAACCACGTATACGCCAGAGCCAATCGCCATAGTACCAACCCGTGGTGCCACCGATCCGGCGGATAGGAGTAAATGCGAGGGGTGGAGGGACCGGAACGTGCACACTGCGTGAGTCGACCAGCCGTGAACCGAAGCGAGCACCGCCCCAACTCTGGACCGCGCCGCCCGCGGACAGCGCATCCGACCAGCGGGTTTGGGCAAACTCTTGATCCTCATTATGTAACGCACGCTGAATCGCTTCGCGGACACCGACGGGGCGAATGGAGAAGGCTTGCAAGGCCGCAGGATCCTTGACGACGGTCGCATGGGACACGCTATCCACAATTTTACGCCCCACACGCGCGTACACCGGCGTCACCAATCCCAACCACAGGCTGGAGAGTCGTGGTGTCAGCACCGGCACCCGAATCATCACACGTTTGAGTCCACGCTGCCGCGCGTACTCTTGCATCAGGTCCCCATAGGAGACACAGTCTGCTCCGCCAATCTCGAAAATAGGATTACCATCGAAAGAGTGATCGAGCGCTGCCATGAGATAGTCCACCAAATCTCCGATACCAATGGGCTGGGCAAGCGTAGACACCCATCGCGGAGTGATCATGACAGGCAGGCGTTCAACCAAGGCGCGAATCATTTCGAATGAGATACTACCCGACCCAATGACGATTGAAGCGCGGAATTCGATCACCTGTACTCCGGATTCGCGCAAAATGTCACCGACTTCGTGTCGACTGCGCAGATGTGGGGAGAGCTTTTCGTCTCGATCTCCGAGCCCTCCCAGATAGATGAGACGCTGGACTCCCGCCGCGCGCGCCGCAGTGGCAAAGTTTCGTGCGGCTCGACGATCTTCCTCTTCAAAGGCGCCGGTAGAACCCATTGAATGCACGAGATAGTACGCTGTGTGGACACCATCCAAAGCGCTGGTGAGTGAGGTGGGATCAAGCACATCGCCCTGGACAACTTCTGTGGTGTCGGCCACCCGTGCACGGAGAAACTCCGGACGGCGCACCACACAACGGGTGAGATGACCGCCTGCTTCTAAGGCTTTCAAGAGTCGCCCACCGACATAACCGGTTGCACCGGTCAGCAAAATGCGAGGGCGCTGCTCTGCAACGTTTTTAGTGTTCATGACGTGGGCCTTTCTTGAGTTTCGCCAGCGCGGCAAGTGCACGGATACGTGCGTTGTAATGGTCGACAATCGGCTCAGGATAGGTCGTTCCCAATTTGACTCCTGCCTCGGTCAAAACATTGGTCGGCGCTTCCCACGGTTGGTGAATCCACTCTGCTGGTAGACGGTTCAACTCGGGTACCCAGCGCCGCACGTAGTCGCCGTGCGGGTCAAATTTTTCCCCCTGTACGACTGGATTGAAGATACGAAAATACGGCGCTGCATCAGCCCCACAGCCCGCGACCCATTGCCAGCCTAACGTATTGTTGGCCAAGTCTGCATCAACCAACGTATCCCAAAACCAACGATCCCCTGTTTGCCACGGCAAGAGCAGATGCTTGACCAGAAACGAAGCCGCTACCATGCGCACCCGGTTATGCATCCAGCCCGTAGCCCACAGTTCCCGCATCCCTGCATCGACCAGCGGGTATCCGGTTTGGCCACGTTGCCATGCTCGTAAGTCTATGGGGTCCTCCCGCCAGGGAAAGTCGGCGAATTCCGCTCGCAGCGGCTGATCGGTTGTATGAGGGAAGTGAAATAACAGATGGTGAGCAAACTCCCGCCAGCCGAGTTGACGAAGATACGCCTCAGCGCCGCGTTGTTTCGTCGGATGTTTCTTGGTGGCCTTGCGTACGGCATACCATACCTGACGTGGGCTTATCTCACCAAAGTGGAGATGCGGCGAGAGACGTGAGGTTTGGACTTCATCTGGCCGATCGCGCTGCTCTGCGTAGTCAGTGATTGCAGTATCCAAGAAACGTTGCAGCTCACGACGGGCCCCATCCTCGCCAGGACACCAGGCTGCGCGTATGCCGCCGGCCCAATCAATCGTTGGCTCAAGCTGCAAGCTCGCGAGTAGAAGCGAATCCGGCCATTGAACAGGAACAGGAAGGCGGGACGGGACCGTGAGCGGAGCAGTGGGTTCGGGAAGAGACATACAGGTCTTCCAAAACGGCGTGAACACTTGGAACGGCTTTCCCGCTTTATTGCGAAGAGTAGTAGGTTCGAACAGCAAAGCCGTATTGAAACTTTCGACGTGGATGCCTGTTGCACGGAGCGTGCTTTTCATTTTTGTATCGCGTTCGACGATTGACGGCTCATAGCGACGATTCCAGAATACGGCCTGTGCACCGGTGTCCTTGATCAACGTTTGGAGCGTCAAGAGACTCGGCCCTCGACGAATCACAAGCCGTGACCCACACGTCTGCAAGTGAGCGGCAAGACACGAGAGCGACTGATGCAGCCACCAGCGTGACGCCGCTCCTGGTGGCCATGTGCCCTCGTCCTCTGGTGCCCAGATGTACACAGGGATGATTGGTCCACCGCGTTGGATTGCTGCCTCTAATGCAGGGTTATCGGCAACGCGGAGATCGTAACGAAACCAGACGAGGGAAACGCTGGCTGCCATGCTGGTTATGCCTCCCGAGCGAGGTGACGTCCCCACTCTTGGACTTCAGCGAGGTCTTGGACAACTTTCAGCCCTGGTTGCGCACCCGGTGCTCCCGCACCTCCGACCAGGAGAGTGACCCGACGCGGGAGCAAGCTTCGCAGAAAGGTAATCTGACCTGCCATAGGCTCACCGCGATTAGCGATCGACACACTGATGGCAACTGCGCGGGCATTGAGATCACGGGTCAAACTCGCAACTTGGGTTGGCGGTACTTCTGTCCCAAGAAAGAGGATGCGACAGCCAGCCTCGGTAAGCAGGAGCGCGACCATTTGCAATCCTAAGCTATGCTCCTCGCCGGGTAGCGAGACACACACAATCAGCGGACCATGGGCTTTTTCCTCAAGCGGTAAACGCATAGAGCGCAACAGGTCGCCCACCCGTTCTGACAGAAACCGTTCGTGACGAATCTCCAAGCGGGCGGCAGCCCACTCTTCCCCAACCGCATGAATCAGGGGAACAATACGACTACTCAGAAAATCGAGCGGGGACATACGCTTCCAGTCGCGCACCAAGCTCCGCGTTAATTGCTCAGTATTGAATGTTTCCACGAAGCGGAGCAGATCGCTGACATCAGCATCCTCCTTCTCGCTGCTACTCTGGCGGGTCCTAATCTCTACCGGCCCCACATTTAAAAGCGTGCTGAGGGCATTCTCCGATGCCGATACGGTCTCACGGGC
>JAYVFX010000032.1:0-7632 GCA_043772795.1 Deltaproteobacteria bacterium | reverse complement strand
AGCGCGGCTTCGCGAATCGTCGCCTGGGGACTGATCGTCACCACCTCGTGCGTCATGATCTGCTCGACGGTGCGAGCCTCAGCGAACTCTGCAACATCTGCGGCCCGAATGTGGCGCAGACTCGACGGATAGGCATCCCGCACGTCACGATCCGTGATAATCCCCACGAGCCTGCCATCGCGGACAACCGGAAACTGATTGATGCGATATTTTCGCAATCGGTCATGCGCGTGTTGCAGGGAGTCCTGAGGTTTAAGGGTCATGACCGACTTCGTCATCCACTGTCCGACGTGCATAATAGCTTCCTTTCAAGACCACGATCCAAATTTGCGAGAGAACTTATCGCAGGGGCAGCCCACTGTCCCTGTACCCCCACTGGTCCCAACCTAAATCGAACCACACGACATTGGCACACTCACTCCACCCGGCCATGAACTGGCCGGGCTACAGAACAGCGCCGGATGAATCCGGCTTAAGCCCCATTGATGGGGCGCCGTAATGTAGCCCGGCGATTGATCGCCGGGAGGGGAAACAATACCAAGTGTTACAGAGTGTACGAATCTTCTGTGGTTTGATTTAGTCTCTTCCTCTCAGCTACTGGAGTCCTGTCGCCGCGGTCAGCGCCACCGCTTTTGTCCCCTGCAACTGTGTCACCGCGGCCCGTAAGGAATCGTTCTGCGTCTGTTAACTCTGCCAACTGCTGCAAGACGGTCTGTAACTGCTGGTTCTGCGCGGTTAACTGCTGGTTTTGTGCAGCCATCTGGCGGTGTTGTTGTTGGAGTTCATTGAGTAACAGCGGCGTCAACCCCTCATACCGCACCCCCGCTATCTTCCCGTCCGCGTCCCGCGTCACTAACTCCGGATAGACCTGCGCCACTTCCTCCGCGATCAACCCATACTGCAGTGGACCGCGCGGCTCGGCTTTGTAGTGAAATGTCACCGGCCGTAACTCATACACCTTGTGATTGTCAGCGGCCATGGAGTAGATGTCTTGTTTGTAACGGGCCGAGGAGGGAAGTGCCCCTAGCTGCCCGAGTGGGAGCACCCCTAACTGTCCGCCGCTGCTGATCGTCACTATTTTGCCGTTGAACTCAGTATTGACTACCCCCTTGATAAAGGCGCGGGTTTGCAGGTCGCCTAAGAGCGTGTCTGCAAACCAGCAAGTTCCTGTCATTGCGAGCGCAGCGAAGCAATCTCTGCCCGAAAATGAGATTGCTTCGTCGCTTTCAGCTCCTCGCAATGACGTACTCGCGGAAGTTTGCAGACGCCCTCTAAGCGCAAGGTACCGGACTCATCCGTCACGCCGGGGTGGCCTAAGTAAGTGTTGTTATCGCCGGTCTTGTGCAGGTTCCCAGCGCCCCAGCCCATCGCGGTGTTGTTGGAGCCTGTGTTGGCGAGGAGGGCCCATAAGCCGACGGCCGTGTTCCGCTGCCCAATTTTATTGGCAGAGAGCGCAGCTTGCCCGAAGGCGGTGTTGGCGTTGCCCGTGGTGTTGGTGCGGAGCGCATCTTTCCCGAAGACGGTGTTGGCGCCGCCCGTGGTGTTGGCAAAGAGCGCTTCGTCGCCGGTAGCCGTGTTGTTGTTGCCCGTGGTGTTAAAGTAGAGCACCCAGCGGCCGGTAGCTGTATTGCCGCCGCCCGTAGTGTTGGAGCGGAGCACCTCGAAGCCGCTGGCCGTGTTGTTGGAGCCCGTGGTGTTGGTGCTGAGCGCATCTTTACCGAAGGCGGTGTTGAAGCGGCCCGTGGTGTTGTTGATAAGTGCGCCCGTGCCGCCCGCTGTGTTGCCATTTGGGTCGCTCGGCGTGGGATTCGGCGGACCAGCACTGTTGGCGGGGTGAACTGTTAACAGCACGAGGCTGAGAACCATAACCGTTCGGTGAATCCTGCGATTCATAAAAACCTCCTTTGCGAAGTGAGCGTGCTCAGCAGCCCGAGATTAGCCCCAGGCAGGCCGAGAGTGTGCTGTTGACGGGAATTACCACTTGGGTGAGAGGTGAAAATGTGGGGCCCTGTGGTCTGCTCGTTGCGGAAGTGTTTACAAGCGGTCAGGATCGGTTGCACGGGCGAGATTATTACGTGCAGTCAGTTACAAAACTAAGGTGGTGGCATCACACACCCTCTGTGATGGGCAGAATTTCTGCACACCTATAGAAACGCTACAGCAAGATGAGGAGTGGCGAAGCCAGGGGCATCGGTGTCAGGTTCTCTCTCCCTCAGTGGGAGAGAGCCAGAGAGGGGGTCGTCGTGGAAATCACCCTCTCCTGTATCCTCTCCCCTCAAGGGAGAGGAGAAAACAGAAACACGTCACAATCCATATCTTGATGTGTTTTCCCTATAGCCGCTGCAATTTTCCTGCCGACCTGGTGCCGCGGAAACTGCACGTCTTTTTCGCCGCCATTCCTAAACTGGAGAAAAAGACACGCCGGTTTTCTTAGTTCTGCGAATCCGTCGGCTACACCAAGTTCAACGAATGGACGAGGGCGCTCTCATTCGGCTCGTTCAGGCTTTGTCGCACTTTCAGGTGCTTGGTGCTCGTGAGTCATTGCACTGTGCATGTGCTTGTGATGTTCCTGCATTGTGGCGTGCATCTTTTGGTGTTGTTCGATCATGGTTCCGAGCAGCGTGTCAGTCAGCTGCTGATGCTTCTTCATCTCCCCGAGTAATTGAGTCTGGTCGCTGACTCCTTCCATCGCTTTAGAGTGGTCGCGGATCGTTGTCAGTTGCTGTTGCAGCTCGCGGGTCATTTCGCGATGCATCGCTTCCATCTGTTCATGCATCTGCCGTCGCTCCGCTCTCTCGTCTCCGCCGGTCGATTTTTTATGCATATGTTTTTGGCACATCGGGCACGACTCTTCTTTGGACTGTGCCGGTGCACGTTCCTGAGCACGCACTGCTAACGGCGCTGCCAGCAGCATCCCGGAAAGTACGACACTCATGCTCATACATGTCACCCATGTTCGGTATTGCATACAGACCTCCTTCGTAGTTATTCGTAGTGGTTATGAAAGTAGTGATGATAAACCTATCTGTGAGATTGGGATTGATTCTTTCGCGCCCATCAAGCTTCTACCTCTTTGGCTAAACGTTGATCACGCCGTCCACCAGCGCAGAATTGCTTTTGCTAGCAGTCAATAGCGTCATCAAGTACGGCACGTATCAAAACAACGACTCCACTGGCGTGTGCTACTCCAATGGGGATGTCGTAGAATTGTTCAGGGAGTACCGCCGCTGGCGCAAGTTCATGCCGCTGCGTCCTTATCACATCGAGAACAGCTCCGTCTGTGTGTGTCAACACTCGCCCTCGCGTATGTGCTGTCTGGTTTCGTGGTGTGTTCATACGTTCCTCCCTCATAGGTATCACCAAGCGACGGCACCGAAAGAATGGACAAAGATACCGGGCCGCTATCGACAAGAAATAGCAAGTGGCATGCCAGAGGACGCAGAACGAAGTATCTCGGATAATTGGGAAAATGCATGTCGGCCAATGTCCAAAAGTGAGAAAACCTGACATCATCCGTGCAGCGTGTCCCCACCGCTCCCCGACCACCGCCGATACGTCATCGCGTCGCGTATCCGCCGTTCTGCGAACGCGACGGCAGCCTGTCGTGGCGGGATGCCTGACTTGAGTGCTTCTTCGAGGACGAGCGCCGTGTTGGTGCGGATCTTCTCTTCGATGGTCTGAAAGGCGAGAGCTTGCGTTCCCCCGTGATACTCTACAGCCGCACAAATAACCCCACCTGCATTGGCGATGAAATCGGGCAATACGAGGACATGGCGGTCGTGAAGGAGCTGTTCCGCCGCCGCGGTCACCGCAATGTTTGCGCCTGGAACAACCAGTTTGGTTTTCAATCGCCCGACATTCTCCTGCCGGATGACGTCAGGGCGGGCGGCAGGAATCCAGACCTCGCATTCCAGGTCGAGTATCGCGTCGCTGGCTAGCTTCTCACCGTCAGTGTAATCCAGCACACTGTGGCCAGCGTTCTTGAGCTCAATGAGATGCGTGACATCGATCCCTTTGGGATTGAAGAGGGTTCCTTGTGAATCGGCGACACCAATCAACACAGCGCCTTGCGCGGCCAGAAAGCGCGCGGCATGCTTTCTGGCCGCGCCAAAGCCCTGCACAACGACTCGCGATCCTCGGATAGCCAAATTGCAGTATTTCGCAACGACCGCGATACACGTACTGACTCCGAATCCGGTCGCGCCAATTTCATCAAGCGGGATACCTCCGATCGCGGGTGGTAGTCCCACCGCCCGGCCAATTTCATCTGCGATCCAGCCCATACACCGTTCGTCGGTGCCCATATCAGGCCCGGGGATATAGTCCGTGAGGCCACGGATGGCGCAGGCAAACGCACGAATGACCTGCTCCTTCTGTGGGAGTGGCATCTTGGGATCGCCAACAATCACAGATTTCTCGCCGCCGTGGGGAAGTCCGGCCGCGGCGTTCTTGAATGTCATGGTTCGTGCTAAACGAAATGCTTCTTCGGTGGTGACATCGGGAGCCATACGGACGCCACCGATCGCTGGTCCGCAAGCAACATTGTCGACGACCACGACAGCGCGTAATCCGGTGGCGGCATCGTGGAGATGAACAATCTTATTCGGTCCTAGACTGTCGGCAAAACGAAACCCTTCGTCCATAACGTGTCCTCCTGGTATCGGTAAGGAATAGCAAGGAGTCTGCCGTGCGGGCTTCGGCGGCGTTCGTAAATTCTTGTATTCGTATGGGGCGGGAATTCCTATTTGTGAGAAACTACAGCTACAACTTCGCAGAAATGGGAAAAATGGGGAGGTCAGTCAGAAGGGATAATCAATACCAGAGAACACCGTGGCGCCTTCGCTACCGTAGCCGACATCGACATACCCGACCACAAACGGTGCGGCGATGCCGCGAAAGCCCAGGCCACCGACGGGATGGAGATGGGTGAACGGAGTGGCGTCCAGTGCGTGAAACACACGCCCGATCTCAACAAACGGCGCAAGTTCGAGGGTTGCCTGGGTCCCAAAGAGATCAAGGCTAAACACCCGAGTGCGGAGTTCCAGGTTGACGATGAACAGATTGTGATCAACGAACCGAGAGTCACCAACCCCACGCAGCGGCTGCCGCCTGGGGTGATGAAAATCCGGGTAGGCTGACAATGGAAGGATATCCTGTTTTTGTTCCCTTCCAGAAGGCCGTTTTTGGCGCTCTGGTAGACCAGGAAGGTCAAGACAGAGCAAGCGTTGGCGCATCGTCAAAGACACGCTCCGTCTCCTCAAGCAGGGCATGCGGGATCTGGTGATGGAACTCTGCTGTGCCCTGCATAACTTCCGCTTACGCCTTGGCGACCTATGATTTAATCGGGATAAACTCTCACAACCAAATGCATGAGAGCGACAACGTTGTCACCTTCGCGAGGCGGCATCCTCGTCACGGAGGCACGCACGATGATTGATCTGCACTCCTGGCTCACTACGAGCAGCGATAGCGTAACCACACGATGCCATCAGTGCGCTGTTCGACGGTTTGCAAGGTCAATCTGACTGCTGCGTGTGGCGCAGTCACGGTACTCAGGGTATCGAACAGGGTAGGCGTTCCATTCGTCCCATCGGCGATCGGTGCAACCAGAAGACTCAGTTCATCAATCAACCCGGCCCGCAACATCGCACTATTGATTTTACCTCCACCTTCGAGCAGTAACGTCTTGATCTGAAAGGTCGCGGCGAGCTTGCCGAGCACGGTCGGCAGATCAACAGTGTGAGCACCCGCGAACAGATACGAGACTCGTTGTGCTTGCAGAAAGGCCAGATACTCAGGCGATACCTGCTCTGTGAGGACGGCGATGATGTGGTCTCCGTCAATCGTGTTGGTTTGCCAAGACAATTTCCCGCGTGGGTCGACCGCAATGGCATAGGTCGTGCCGTGGTGCGGGGCGACAAAATCTCCTTTCGGGAGAACTGGAGAGGCAGGCGGCAATTCAGGTGCTGAACCTTGGGCGAATGGCGCCATGGTAATGCGGCCACACATCCAGGCATCGGCACGATAGGTGGCTGCCGTGCGTTCGTATTCTGTACGTCCCTCAGGGCTCAAATTCCAGGCCGATGTCACAATCCGGCCGTCCACGGACGCTAACATATGACAGATTACATACGGTTTCATATTTGGAGTTGCTCTGCCATCTGCGCGATAGAGAGAACACACAGCTCAGTGTTTGCCCTGGGATCGCCCTCCTTGAGCGAGGCACTCTACCACATGAGACGGACAGGCGTCAGCTATTCGCGCTCGATGCCTGACATGGCCACAGAGCGGTGTTCAGCCGGGAAACAGATCGCGCATCTCTGGAATAATCCACAGCGGCGTGTTCCCACGGGCGACACGCTCAATATTCGCGTAACCATTCCCGAACCGTTTGCGATAGCTGTCCACCGTCGGCCCGGCACTATGCGGGGTCAGTGTCACGTTCGGTAACGTCAATAGCCGATTAGTGGGATCGGGCGGTTCTTTCGCGAGCGTATCGAGACCGGCTGCCAGTATCCGTCCGTGTTGTAATGCGTCGATCAGCGCAGACTCCTCTATGACTTCACCTCGACACGTGTTGATCACAATCGCCGTGGGTTTCATGCAACCGAACGCCCGTGCGTCAATCATATGGCGGGTGTTTTCGTTCAAGGGGACGTGCAGGCTGACGATGTCTGCTGTCTCAAGCAACGCCTCGAATGGGGCATACTGTATACCCAATTGTTCCTCTTCCTGCGGGCTCCGACGAACGGCGTCGTAATAGATCACTTGGGCATCAAAGGCTTTCACCCGCCGAGCTACCTGCCCGCCGATATTTCCTAATCCCACCAAGCCAACCGTTTTGCCTTCCAGTTCGTAGATGTTCACCGTGCGTGGAATCCCCTGATGCCACTGGCCTGCAACCACGTTCTGGTGAAACGCCACCAACTTACGATAGACCGCCAGCATCAACATGATTGCATGCTCGGCCACCGCGACGGAGTTGGCACCGCCATTTGCGCAGATGGGAATGCGCGCCTTACGTGCTCCTGCGATGTTGACGTAATCGTAGCCAGCGCTGAGCACCTGAAGGAGTTTGAGGCGCTTCGCTTCCGTATACGCTTGGTCTGGGAGGAAACGCGGAAAGCCCAGGAGATACTCGGCGTCGCGTATTGCGGCGGTAATTTCCTCGGCGCTGGCGCTGGGTGGCACCATCTGCAGCGTAAAGCCAGCCGGTTTCATGTCTCGGACCAGTACAAGAATATCCGGCGGCATTTCGATCCCTTGGGCAAAGACAATCGTCTGCTCAGCCATGGTGTTGTTCCTTTATCTGTTTTGCCGTGAGAAGAGCGAGATCATGCTATCGCTGAGTGGCACGCGAGACTAACCACTCAGCGCGGCACGCAGAGCTTCGTACGACGGGAACCCGAAGGTCGCTTCGATCTCCTCTCGCCATACCCGGTCGAACTCCGCACTGACTTCGGACGGTAATTCCCGCGTATGATCACCCACGTTGCCTGTCCTCACTTTGGACGAGTCACCCCCAGGCGGCAGCTGGGCTGATGAAAATCCAGTTCAGCTGACAATAGAAGGAGATCTCGTTTTTGTTCCCCTCCAGAAGGCCGTTTTCAGCGCTTGGTAGACCAGAAAAGT
>JAYVFX010000031.1:0-2182 GCA_043772795.1 Deltaproteobacteria bacterium | reverse complement strand
CTACCATGATCGAGAACGTCCTTGATCTCGGAGAACGAACAGTGACGGAGATTATGGTTCCACGGCCGGACATGGACTCCCTTACGCTCAATAAGAGTTGGGAAGATAACCTCAATATCATCTATCGTACTGGTCATACCCGCTACCCGCTTTGTGAAACCGACCTCGACCATGTCATCGGCATGGTCCACATAAAAGACATCTTCCTCAAAAAGGCGGAGATCCAGAACTCAGCCGATCTCTTAAGAATCAAACGTGAGGTCTTATTCGTTCCTGGGAGTCGTCCAATTGCAGGCCTGCAACAAGATTTTCAACAGCGCCGAATGCACCTCGCGGTGGTCATTGATGAATATGGCAGCACAGCTGGTTTGGTCACTATGGAAGATGTTTTAGAAGAATTGGTCGGCGAAATTCACGACGAGTTCGATACCGAACTACCGCAGTTGCGACAAACCGACGAAGGCGTAGTGGTCGATGGACAGATACTCATTGCCGATGTGACACACACGCTCGGTCTGCCTGAAGTCGAAGTAAAAGATGCGCACACGATAGCGGGATATATTCATGCCCAGCTTGGCCGCATCGGCTACATCGGCGACACTGTTACGCTCGATAGCCAAACGGTTAAGATCCTGGAAATGAGTGGTCGTCGCATCACGCGCGTGCTCATCGCCCCACAACAACCTCTCCAACCCCCGCAAGAAGAAGCACCATTGCAGCTTGCCGTATCGGGTAGGTAACCTGACGCGCTTTTCACGGGCATCAATGCCCGTGCTACCAGGCGCCGCCGGATGAATCCGGCTTATAAGCCCCATTGATGGAGTGTCGTGACTGTAGCACGGCGATTCATCGCCGTGTTGGCTCTGCCCAGCGCCCTCCAATATGCGCTGCCTTGCGTTATTTGTACTGAGAACGCTATATCATCACCCATGCTCTAAGGAGGGAAACAATCGTATGGCAACCGAAGCAACACAGCCCCCGATGTTGGCAGGAATCAAAGTTCTTGATTTCACCCAATACTTAGCTGGGCCAACCGCAACGCGCCTCATGGCCGAACTGGGCGCAGAGATTATTAAAGTTGAACAAGCCAAGGGTGGCGATCCGTCACGCGCCCTCCCCTTTCTCAAGGATGGTCGCAGTGTCTATTTCATCCAGCAAAATCGCGGCAAGAAGAGTTTCTGTGTTGATTTCAGTAAATCTGAAGGCGTCGAACTCGTTCGTGCTCTCATTCCCCACGTTGATGTGGTGATCGAGAATTACGGTCCAGGCGTCATGGAAAAACGCGGGCTTGATTATGCTTCGCTCAAACAGATCAACCCGCGCGTCATCATGTGCTCGATCTCAGCGTTTGGACGCAAAAGCCCGTTGTCACATCTCACTGGTTATGACTACATCGCTCAGGCCTTCTCCGGCGTCATGCACATGACCGGTGATCCCGATGGACCACCGCGTTTTGTCGGGGTCGCTATTGCCGATGGCATTGCCGGCGTGAATGGTTTTGCCGCGCTCGGCTACGCGCTCTTTCATCGCGACCGCACCGGGCAAGGGCAGCACATCGACATTGCCATGGTGGACGCGCTCTATCACATGCAGTCCGTCGAACTGCAAATGTTCGCAGCGAGCAAAGGAACCTACAAGCCTATGCGCTTTGGCATTCATCATCATATGGGATGCCCACAAGGTGTTTTCAAAGCTCCGCAAGGGCACATCGTAATCCTCGCCCTGGACCGACAATGGCCGAACGTCTGTAACGCCTTAGGGAAACCTGAGTTGATCAATGATCCGCGGTTCTCCTCAGCTGGACGGCGCGGGAAAAATCAAAAAGAACTGATCCCGATGATCGAAGCATGGTTGCAATCGTTCCCGACCGATGAGGCCGCACTGAAAGCGTTAGCCAACCATCGCGTACCAGCTGGCCCGGTGATGTCGATTGAAGACACGGCGACCCATCCCTATTTCACAGCACGAAGAATGGTACGACAGGTGCCGGATCAGATTCTTGGCGAGGTCACCATACCGGGATTTCCCTTTAAGTTCTCTGCCTTTCCTGATGAATTAGACTTACGCGCTCCAGTATTGGGGCAGCATAATGAGGAGGTTCTTGGGACGTTCCTCGGGCGGTCACCAGAGAGCCTTGCCTCACTCTATTCACAGGGAGTGTTGTACAAAGGAGAGAAATAAG
>JAYVFX010000030.1:0-3672 GCA_043772795.1 Deltaproteobacteria bacterium | reverse complement strand
GTCGCCCTACTGCCGGTTTGTCCATAATACCTTGTCCGGCAGCACCAATCGCGAAGTCGGGGATTTTGTCACCGTTCATATCCCCCGGAGACACAACGGTATAGCCAAAAGAGGAACCCTGATGCGGGTATGGGTTGTCGAACGTAGTTAAGTGGCGACCGTCTTGTCCGTTAAAGAGGAACACCTCGCCTTGCACATGGAACTCATCAACAGTTTGATAGGGAGCCCCAACGAGAATTTCGGGAGCACCATCTTGATTCATGTCGGCACCTTCTGTGAGTGTATAACCAAACGCTGCGTATGGTCGCGGTACCGGATTCTTCAGCGTGAAGAGCGGCTGCCCAGTCGCCCCGCTAAAGGCAAAAGCCGCTCCTTGAGCAATCACCTTGTCTACATCTTGGTACGGAGCGCCGACCAGGATGTCAGGAACACCATCTTTGTTGAGATCCCCACCTGTGACGATGCGCCAACCAAATGCGGCACCAGGAGTAGGTTGCGGGTTTTCCAGAGTATAGAGCAAGCTGTTGTCTTTTCCACTAAAGACATAGGCTTGCCCCTGGACTGAATTCTTCCCCACACCCGTATACGGTGCGCCTACGAGAATATCAGGGAGACCATCTTTGTTCAGATCCCCAATAGGACTCACAGACCAACCAAAGGAGAGACTGCCAGCTGGCGGGATGATTGTACGCAGTAGCTTGCCATCATGCCCACTAAAGATGAATACTCGACCAGAGCCCTCTTGAGCAAAAGCGCCTACGGCGAAATCTGGATTACTATCGCCATTGAGATCGCTCAACAAAGCAACAGCCCACCCAAAACCAGATCCAGTCTGTCGCTGTGGCGGTTGAACTGAATACAAGAGTTTTCCGTCTTTTCCGTTGAAAACGAACGCTCTACCGCCACCGTCCTGACCAAAGGCGCCAATAAGAAAGTCTGCGATTCCATCCTTGTTCACGTCTCCAGCCGATGAGACGGCAAAGCCAAATGCGGCAAGTGGTTGTGGGACAGGGTCATCGAGAGTGAACAGAAGCTTGCCGCTTTTCCCGCTGAACACAAAAGCACGGCCCTGACGATCGTTTTTTTCCCACCGATTGTCATAGGCACCAACTAAGTAGTCTGGCACTTGATCGCCATCAATATCACCGACTAAGGCCAGAGAGGAGGCAAATCCACTAAAGGCAACGCGCTGTGGATTATCAATGATCATAGTGCGAGCTTCTCCAAGCGCTGGTAACCCGCACACAAGAAATAAGAACAGTCGCGCCCACAAATACACCTGGCTATCATGCTGCATGAAGGGTCCTTATAGAAAAGAGAGATGGAAACGAATGTCTACGTAGTAAAGTTTGCAGAAGGGATGGAAAAGGGAGATTGCTACCGCTCCTACCACTCAACATTCAAACGGAGGGTAGCGTATCGTAGGAGATTTGAGGTGTCAAATAGGAAGATTATGCCGGAACACTTATGGATTCTGTCGTTTCTCCCGTCCGAGAGACTGACCTGCGATTCTGGTCAGCCGGTCTTGCACTCGGGAGTTGTACGAATTCTGGCGCTGCAGATACATTTTGAGAAGATAGATTGCCACTCCTAGTCCCCAGACACTGAGTACAATGACAAGGATATCTGCATTAAGAAGGTACTGAAACATGTGCCTTTTCTCCTAATCGTTCTGGGTAGGTGTCCAAGTAAACCTCGTATCGAGATCAGAGTCGGTGCTTCCTCAGTTTCGTGACTGTGCCATAGGGTCCTTGTAAGCGAATGACCGACAATATGGCGGACTACGGAAGTAGCCGGCTATATTGCACCCCAATTTTCATTGTAAGCGTTCGCTCACGACATCCAGAATGGCAACAGAGAGCTTCAGTTTTCCGCAGCCTCCCTTTCGTTGTCATAACACCCTTCACCATGTCATCACTGACAAAGATGGCGCTTGTTGTGACAAACCTGACACGACAATAATGTAACAACATGTTGAAAAATCAGAGATTTTTGCTTATTTCGGCCGAGAAATCCGCATTATTTAAGCCTAAGACAGTCATTGCTTCACTGTCTCCCCCCTTAACAGTATTGTCTAAAGGTCTTATGTGACATTGAGGTATCCAAAAAGCGTGCCACCGAATTTTCGTTACCGTGGAGCTTGATGGGAAACACGACATGAGAAACTTCTAATCTTTTTCTCACGGTCTTCTCATATCCTTGTGCTATTTTGTTCGTATATAGAAAGTAGAGACAAAGAAGAGAGGAGAATGTTATGCCGATGAGAAAAGCAACCCTGATTGGTACGGTATCAGCCTCGCTCGCCCTCGGAGGATTCGCTCTCGGGCGGTTTACTCAACCTGAGCACGTCCAAGCTCAGACTGCAGAGAGTAATACTCCTGCCGCTGCAACTCTTTCTGGACGGGCCTTACCATCCTTCGCAACGCTCGCCGCTCAGGCGTCCCCGTCTGTTGTATATATTAAGGTCACTGCCGTCGAAAAAGCGATGGAGGAAGGACCAGGATCTGAGCAACCAAATCCCTTTGGGCCCGGTGGGCCTCCCTTTTTTGGCCGTCCTCCGTTTCCCATGCCACCTCAGGGAAGAGGGAAACGCCAAGGGTCTGGTTCAGGATTTATTATCCGTAAGGATGGAGTCATCATCACCAACAACCATGTCGTCGAAGATGCCAAAGAGATTACTGTCACGCTTACTGATAAGAGCGAGTACAAAGCCAAGGTACTTGGCCGTGACCCCAAAACTGACTTGGCCGTGATTAAGATTGAACCCAAGGGTAGCCTCCCTGTCGCACAACTAGGAAACTCTGACTCACTACAGGTGGGAGACTGGGTGATGGCAATTGGCAATCCGTTTGGCCTCAGTAATACCGTCACTGCCGGTATCGTCAGCGCGAAAGGGCGATCGATTGGCTCTGGTCCATATGATGACTTCATTCAAACCGACGCATCAATCAATCCTGGCAACTCTGGCGGTCCACTCTTTAACGAAGGTGGCGAAGTCGTCGGCATCAACAGCGCAATCTTCAGCCAGAACGGCGGCAACATCGGTATTGGATTTGCGATTCCAATCAACCTTGCCAAGAAGCTCGTGCCAGAGCTAGAGGAACATGGAAGCATCACACGAGGATGGCTTGGGGTTGCGATTCAGAAAGTCACTCCTGAACTGGCAAGCTCTCTAGGTCTGAGCGAGTCACGTGGAGCGTTAGTTGCTGAGGTCACCGGAGGGAGCCCGGCAGCTAAGGGAGGACTGGAGCGCGGCGACGTCATTGTCGCGTTCAACGGCAAGAAAGTAGACGAGTCTTCTGCGTTGCCGAGCCTCGTTGCCGAAACTGCGGTTGGTAAAACTGTTCCAGTCGAAGTAATGCGGAACGGCAAAACCAAATCACTAGAAGTGACCATTGTGCGCATGGTAGAGGAAGCTGCTGCGACCGAAAGCTCTCCGGAAGCAGCACAAAAAAGCAAATGGGGACTATCGCTTCGTGAACTGCGTCCCGAAGAACGAGCAGAGCTGAAATTAAAGGATGGCGAGGGCGTCCTAGTTGCAGGCATTCTCCCCGAAAGTCCCGCTGCCGAAGCTGAGGTGCAGGTTGGCGATATCATTGTTGAAGTCAACAAAACTCCTGTCGGATCAGTCGCAGCGCTCAAGAAAGAAGCGGCAAAAGTTGAAGGTGATAA
>JAYVFX010000029.1:0-3221 GCA_043772795.1 Deltaproteobacteria bacterium | reverse complement strand
CCCAGCAGCATCCGGCAGCGTAAGAACACCAAAGTCTTCGAAAGCCTACAAACACTGATTATTGATGAAGTGTCTATGGTACGAGCGGACGTAATGGATGGCATCGATACCGCCTTACGTATCCAACGCGGCAACATGAGTACTCCGTTTGGCGGTGTCCAGGTAGTGTTATGTGGTGATCTGTTTCAACTTCCACCAATTGTCAAAGACGGAGAAATGAAAGCCTTCTTTGACGAACAATATGGTGGTCCGTACTTTTTCTTCGCCAAGGTCTTTCACCAACTGAGCCCATCTTCAATTGAACTGACCACGATCTATCGCCAACGGGACGACGCCTTTATCCAGGTGCTCAATAGAATTCGCGAACGTGACCTCGATGCGCAGTTGTTTTCTGTACTCAATGCCCGCGTACAGCGTAGCAGCGACGGACAACTGGACACCTCTTTTATTACTCTGACGGCCACCAATGAAGCTGCCTACCAGAAGAATCGCTCCTGCTTGGCACGCATCAACTCTAAAGCCTACACCTATCGCGCTGCCGTCACTGGACTCTTTGATCCGTCCATCTATCCCACAGAAGCGGTGCTGGAATTAAAGCGCGGCGCCCAAGTGATGTTGCTCAAGAATGATCCGGAGAAACGCTGGGTCAACGGTACACTCGGCCAAATCCGCTCTCTGAACGATAAGAAGGTCAGCGTCGACATTGGCGGGACCTCATATGATGTCGAGCCGGAAACATGGGAGAATATCCAGTACCGCTATCATCGGGACACCAACCGGATTGAAGAAGAAGTCATGGGCACCTTTACCCAGTACCCTCTCCGTCTGGCGTGGGCTATCACGATTCATAAAAGTCAGGGGCAGACATTTGACAAAGTGCTGATTGATCTGGGTCGAGGTGCGTTCGCCCATGGCCAAACCTATGTGGCGCTGAGCCGGTGTACGTCATTAGACGGCATTGTCTTTAGCCGGCCCATCACGCCACGTGATATTCTTTTTGATGAGCGCGTGTATGGCTATACCCAGGTGTTTCCTCCGGTAGCACAGCAACGGAAGACTTCCACCGAATAACGGAGGACCTGAAACTGGCGCGACGCGGCGAGAATACCGACCATATCTTGTGCTCAGAAGCCAGTTTGACATAACGTGGAGCCGCACAAGCGTACAGGAGGGCATATGCAATTTACCAAGTTAGGAAACACCGGAATCACGGTTTCACGCATCTGTATGGGATGCATGAGTTATGGTGACGGGAAGTGGCGAGAATGGACCGTTGGTGCAGACGTTGCCCGCGAGCATTTTGCCGTTGCCCTGGAAGCCGGCGTCAATTTTTTTGATACGGCCGACGTGTATTCTACCGGTGTCAGTGAGGAAATCACCGGCAAGTGGCTCGGTGAGATGGCGTCACGCGATGACATCATCGTCGCAACAAAAGTTCATGGTGCGATGGGACCAGGACCGAACCGTCGGGGCCTCAGTCGCAAACATATTGTTGAAGCGTGTGAGAACTCGCTGCGGCGGCTCAACATGGACTACATTGACCTGTACCAAATCCATCGCTGGGACTATACGACACCCATCGAGGAAACACTCGACGCGCTCGACTCCCTGGTTCGTTCGGGGAAGGTGCGGTATTTGGGCGCGAGCAGTATGGCCGCATGGCAGTTCTCCAAAGCGTTGTACTCAGCGAAAGAACATGGCTGGCATCGCTTTGTGACTATGCAAAATCATTACAACTTGATTTACCGCGAAGAAGAACGCGAGATGAATCCATCGTGCATTGACCAAGGGGTCGCGCTGATTCCCTGGAGTCCGTTGGCCCGTGGACTTCTCGAAGGCGACCGCACCCGTAAGCCGGGCGAAGGTCCAACCAAACGGGCACAAACAGACAAGGTTGCGCAGAATCTCTACTTTAACGAGAACGACTATGAGGTTGCACTCGCAGTGCAGAAGATCGCCAAGGAACGTGGTGTGACGGCAACGCAGCTGGCCTGCGCGTGGATTCTTCAGGCACCAGGCGTTACATCACCAATTGTTGGTGCAACGAAGACACATCATCTGAAGGAGATCTTTGCGACGGTGGATATAAAACTCTCGGCAGAGGAAGTAGCAGCAATGGAACAGCCGTACCGCCCACATCCTATTCGCGGGTACGAACATCCCGATCCACGGAAGATGGTAAGATAAACGACCTCACCCCTATCCCCTCTCCATGACTGGAGAGGGGCAGGAAGGGAGAGCAGGTTTGGCCCGCCAGACATGGTTTATTTACCGCGTCTTCGTTTTTTCCCTCTTCTGTCAAGGAGAGGGGGCAGGGGGTGAGGTAATCACGCCGCCTTTTTCCGCTTCGGTGTTTTTGCAGCATCATGCGCCGCCTGCAAGCGCCGCAATTCTTCCCAACCAAGGTAGGCGGTAAATTTATCATCATCGAAAAACAACACTGGCCCGTTACAGATGAAGATGTAGTCCGTATCCTCCAGTGCCTTCGTTGCGCCATGCACCATGCCGTTGGCTTCGTACACGTAATCGCCGGTCTTGAGAATGCCATCGCGCACTTGCAGCTTCCCCTTAATGATAAACGTATGCGACGCGGTGAGGTGCTTATGCGGGGGTGCCACGTAGCCTTTGAGCCAACGGAACAATACTGCCCATGTGCCTGACTCCGACCCTGTCCACAAAATCTTCATAAAGCCCCGCTTCGGGTCGGATTCCATCGGAATCCAATCCATGTCAGTAGACTTCACTAAGGTGTCCATGAGTTCACTATTAAACGGTGTAATCTCTTGCGGTAGCGCCATTGTGTCCTCCCTATGTTTACGGTCAACGAGTATAGATGCCTGTATACCGGCACCCGCGCAAGCGGTCATCTGCGTTCTTAGGCTCCCGCTCGTTCGCCCCAACCTTCACGTAAGATAGACGCGAACGGCTTTCTGGCGATAGCGAAAAACCTTGTCTAACTGGAAGCGTATCAGTGGGTACGCAACCTCACTCACTGGCCACCAAGGCAAACGATACTGCACTTCATCCTCAATCGTTGTGTCCCCATTGGTTTCACGAAAACGATGCGTATGAACCC
This sequence comes from Deltaproteobacteria bacterium, assembly GCA_043772795.1. Lineage (GTDB taxonomy): Bacteria > Desulfobacterota > Binatia > Bin18 > Bin18 > VGTJ01. Next base: position 145 of record JAYVFX010000029.1, on the reverse strand, counting down.
ATTGCCGGTATGGACCGCGGAGCTGTTCATCGACGAATTCGTGAGGTGGGTTCCAGCGAGTGATGCGAGTGTGCCAGAGGAAGGGAACGCCGAAGAGGCGTAACTGATAGTCAATCAGCGTTCCCTCAGCGATGTGGATTGGCTG
>JAYVFX010000028.1:0-11399 GCA_043772795.1 Deltaproteobacteria bacterium | reverse complement strand
TGGATCGGCCAGATCGGTGTGCTCACTGGCATTCTCTTTGCCTTCTTTCGCAAGTAGGAGGCGGGATTGCCATCTACCCTGGCGCAAAAAATCCCACCGGAAGTGATGGCGGGCACGGCCCGCCCTGAATATCAATGTCAAAATGTGCCGCGGGCATCTCTTCCCAGAGGTCACCCATATCGTGGGTATCGAAAAATTCCACCAGCGCATCGAGTGACCTTGATGGGGGAGCCTCCTTCAGTTTACTTCTTGCCATGTTGTCTCCGCTCCTTACCCATCGTGCCATCCTTACTCAAGCCGTTGCATCCACTGCCTCAAGGCGATTGAGGTAGGCGTCAATAGCCGCCTGGAGCTTGCGGATTTCGTCGACCGGCCCCTCAGCCATAATAGCGAAGTTCTTCGGATTCTTTGGCAAGATATCCACCCGTAAGCTGTCGAGGGCGCGACACGATGGGGGTAATGATTCTGCGTACCCGGCCTTGAAAGGCCGGGCTACCTTCATGCGCCGCTCTGCGGCTGAGGAGTTGCCGTGTGTATATCGCTATTGCAGTGACGCCACGCGATCACGCTGCAATGCCGCCCGCGCATTGTGGAGCGCTTCTTTCCCTGCCGCACTCGTAGTGACACTCAACAGATTGTCGATCAACTTCTGTTGTTGCTGGACTTGCTCAGGTGACCAATCAGCGGAGACTAAGCGTTGTTCATATTTGAGGTTCTTCTCGTCATCATAGAATCCACGTAAAAACGGCGCCTCAGCGTCCGAACGGTCTACTTCATTATGTTGGCCGGGGAGGAGTCCACCTGCCATCTGCGAGGGAAACAATATATAGCGGCCTTGTAGTGCTTCACTTACCACTGGCCACGCGCGATCGGGAATCTGTCCGCCTTTGGCTAACTTGAGCAACGCCTCACCTGCGGCTTCGTGTTCCATGGCAGTTTGTGCCAACATCTGAAATGGCAGCTCTGCTTTGTATTGCGTCGGGACACGTGGATCTCCGGCCATTGCCGCCAGACTGTTCACCCCTTCAGCATCCGGCAAGCTCGCCAGACTGATCAAGGCGTATGTCTTCACTGTGGGGGAAATGTTGGGGTCCTTGTTTGACACGTACTGCAGCGAGGTTGCATTGGCTGGGTATTGGGCCAGGATGTTCGCTGCTTGAGGCCCACCTATTTCCTTTAGCACTTCAAACAGCGGACGGATCTCGACTTGCTGATTGCCTCTGGCATAGAGCTGCAGGGCACTACTGGTTGCTTGAAGAATCTGCGACTGGTACACACCGGGTTCGGCCTGCTCCAGATTCCGCGCCAGCATGGCGATCTCCGCCGGATCTTGGTTGCCGCCGAGTTCCTCGACTAACGTCGCGATCGCCTCGGGACTACCAATCTGCCGTAATGTGTCAAAGAGCGCCTGACGCAACGTATGATTGGATGCCAGCTCGCCACCTTTCATTTTGTCGTAGTTCACGTCGCCCTTGGAACGCAAGAAGTCACGAATTGCCGGGACCGCTGCGATACCCTGCTTGCGCAGCTCCTTCAGCAGCCGATCCATTTCCTTGGCGTTCTCGGGTGTGAGCGTCTGCATGTTCTTAAACTGCGCGGTGAGCGAGTCTAACGCTTGCACATGGTGTACTGGCTCAATGGATTGCACGAGCGCAACCTCTTGCCGTTGGCCGCGATTCTCTGTCTTAGCGAGGTCGGGCTGACGAGATTCCAACACCAACGGTGATGGTACTAGCCGAGGGGTTTGTGGTTCTGGCGTCGCAAGAGATGGTTGCGCCACCTCAGGAGCCACTGTTGTCACTGGGCTGTTTAACGAAACTGTGGCACGATGCGTGCCCTCCTGCTGGGTGAACAGCAAGAAGAGGCCAGCGCCAACCACGCCGACGAGAAACGTTTGCTTCCATCGGCTCTTAGATTTTGGGAGAACATCATAGCTCTGTCGCTGCCTGTTGTAGGTTACTGCCATAATAGGTCTCCGTGTGAGTTTGAAATTTTTGCTAGTGGGAATGAAAAGAATTCGGTCAGCAAGAGTTGTACGTGGGCACTTCATGCCCGCGTACAATAATTATGCCTCATAAATCCGGCGTAGAAAAGCCCCATTGCTGGGGCGCTGTATTGTAGTCCATCATGGACGCAGATGTTGGTCACTTCGGAAAGCGTGACGTCATTGGCCGTACAGGTGAGCTTTTGGTTATTGCCATGCGCCTTCCAGACATCCTGGATACAACCAGCTACCTGAGCAGACGCCGGCTGAGCCCCCACGAGGAGGCCTCCCACCATTACAACACCGATGAGGAGCGGGAATATTTTTGTAAATAGGTTACAAAAGTTTCCTCTTCCAAAGAGTTTTTGTATAGATCGCATTGCATTTCTCCTTAACTGTGATTGCACCAGCTCGCCTCCTGCATCTGTCCTCTTCCCCCGTTTGCAGTTATGATGAGAGGGCGCGTTATTGCGAAACCAAAGAGTACCCCCGTGCTCTTCCCTTCAATCGCTCAACGCAAGAACGCAGACATCCGCAGTCTCGTTGGCACATCACCTCCTTCTTCTTCTCGGCTCATTGGAGTCGACGCCATCTTTGTTTCATGGCAGCTGCCTCCTGTTCGGACAACAGTCACACAAAGTGAATAGTATTGTGGTATCCTCCTTTCTCTGTCGTTCGCAACTGCGACCGACAGTTACATCACCAAAAGTGCTTCGGGAGAGAAAACCGGACCGTCTGCGAACGCCTTGAGCACCGGCGAATCTGGACTACTTCCATTGAAACGGCGTTGAGGTTCTATAAGGCCCCAATGGGGCAAATAGCGCCTTCACGCATCAACTGAGGGGCGTTCTACCACATTCAAGATTCATAAGTCTATTGTACTTTAGGGCAATTTCCATAGATTCGGGTCTCAAAATGATGAGAAAAATGGGACTTTTTTATCTTTATCGATGCTGTTCAGAAGTTTCTGGAACCGTTCTGCTGAACAAATCGTAAGCCATTAAAAAAAATTCAGCTTTCACGCTTCGTGGCTGGTAGCGAACACCAGATATCTACTCTGCGGGATCCATAGCGCAACGGAAACCGAAGTCTCCCTCGCGATATCCTCGATGTCCCCAGTTGCGGCAAGAAGCACTCAAGACAGCAGGACGACTGTCCCACGAGCCTCCACGCACCACATGTGCCCGTCCTGTGCTGGGGCCTTTGGGGTCCCGGACAGGACTGACCTCGTAGTACTTGTCGTCGTACCAGTCTGCGCACCACTCCCAGACATTGCCTCCCATATCGAGTAGGCCGTACGGACTCGCCCCGCTGGGGTGGATGCCCACAGGGTCAGTTGCTTCAGACCCCCAATTCCGTCGGTATACTGCACGTTCAGGGGTTGGCTCTTCGTTGCCCCAGGGATACATCCTGCCGTCTGTCCCGCGAGCTGCCTTCTCCCGTTCCGCTTCAGTGAGCAGCCGGCCTCCTGTCCACTCGCAATAGGCCTTTGCTTCTTCCCAGGTAACAAAGGTGGCTGGATGATCGTCGTGGATTCCCCAATAGGGAGGATCTGGTGGAAGAGAAATCCCGGTTGCACCTGCAAAGCGCTTGAACTGACCCCACGTCACTGCTGTTTTGTCCATCAGGAACTTTGATACCTCGACTTGATGTTCGAGAGGATTTCGCTCAGTTTCCTTATTCCCCATCAGGAATTTGCCCTCCGGGATTTTTACCACCACAGCTCCGTCCATCTCGCGCCGGTATTCCTCGTAGCCCTGCGCATTCTGGCCAAGCGCAACGAGACGGTGTGATGCTGTACTCTTCTCCTGGGCTGGCAGGTTCAACGTGACCAAAACGGTACGGCGCTCTTCCACACGAACGACTCTGTGAACCATCCGGTCAGAGGGGTCGCGTACTGCTATCTCATGGTCTCCCACGAGAACGTTTGGCAGCACCATCTCTTTACCGTTCGCTATTCTGCCCACCATGCCGCCGTCGAGCAGGAGTGTAGCACCGTCCAGCTCGGAAGATACCGAAATCCCACCATAAGCAGCACCCTCTTTTTTCTCGCGCAGCTCCACCCGGATGCGAAGCATAACTTCGTGTAATTTGAAAACTTCCTTCTCTGCTTCGTTCGTCACGATCAACGGGAGGAAAATGGTTTTCCGATCCGTAAGAAAGAAGCTTCTGCGTTCCGTAAGCTGCTCATAGCTGGGTTCGCCGAGTGCACTGAAACCTGAGAGCTTACGCAAAGACAGCACTATCTCTAGCTGCAATAGCTTCTCAGGCCCCAGGCGGTCGGCTGAGACTGCAGTCACCGTGGACACATTCGTTATCAAGTAAGGAATACGCGTTGCGCTTCCAGAACCGGCACTGGACTTTTCGAAAGCATCGCTCCCGCACTGTACCGCGTTGCTAACTCCTTCCCATCCACCTTGTGAATTCGGCTTTACTTCTCCAAATGTGATCCACCATTCTGTTTGCTTCCCTGTTTCGCTCTCGCTCGTGATATCACACCTTGGGTTCATACTGCCTCCGATAGCGTTTCCGAACGCTTGCATCGGCATCGTGACCTTGTACAGAGGCGTCGCGCTCGCGCTACTGCTCGGTGCTAAAGCCCACAAAGTGCTGAGCACGAAGACATTGAGCTTCATTGTCCAACCTCTCTTCCCTCAACGATCATTGCAGCGCGGGCTGAACGCAACGGATACCGTTATGGGGACTACGCCAGTCAGGAGCGTTTCCATACCGGTAAGCAGTCCGTAACCACGTCGCCATGCTGTGCCAGGCTCCCCCACGTAACACACGACGGTCACCTGTTTCCGCTCCGTGCGGATCTCGTGCGGGACCGTCGGCATACCCATCAGCATACCAGTCTGCGGACCACTCCCAGACGCCTCCCGCCATATCTAGTAAGCCATAAGGACTAAGGCAACCCAGAAAGCTCCCCACATCTTCGGGCCGGTGTGGCGCCCCATCCTGCGAGTGACATCGGTCCAGATCCCATTCGTTGCCCCACGGGTACTCCCTCACATCCGTGTCTCTGGCAGCTTTCTCCCACTCGGCTTCCGTTGGTAGCCGTCTTCCCACCCATTCACAATATGCCTGCGCCTCAGCAAAAAGGAGGTTGCTGGCCGCATAGTCACTAGGAGTTCCCCACAATGGGATCGGAGGCAACGGAAAGTCAGTAGCAGTAGAGAACTTGCGAAACTGACGCCAAGTCACTTCGGTCTTGTCCATCAAAAACGCTGAGACATACACCTGACGTTGCGGTCGCTCAGCCGGCTCGCCCTCATTTTCACTACTTCCCATCAAGAACTCACCCGCCGGTATCTGTACTACCACTGCCTTATCACGGGTTCGCCAGTACTCCTCGTAGCCCTGGAGGTTCTTCCCGATAGGAACGAGAGCCTTCGGAGTCCGCGACGACGGCAGATTCAAGAGCTTGAGGACAACTTTGGCTGTTTGATCTTTCTTGACGATCACCTGACTCCGCGTCGTACGACCAGAGAAGTCCCTCACACGTAGTTCGTGCTTCCCCACAACGATGTTTCTGAGAACGGTGGGTCCCTCTTCTCCTGTGCGTCCCACAGGGCCACCATCAAGGATAATATCCAGGCTTGGAGCATCTGTCGTCACCGAGATCGCACCATATGTCGCTCTTTTTTGCCCCAAGACTCGTGCATCCAGCTGCAGGAAGAGTTCGCGAATATTGAAAACCTCTTGCTCGTGCGTATCCGCGGAGAAAAGGGGAACAATCACACTCTCCCCTGTCTTAGGAGTAGACCTGATTTCCTGTTGGGTGTTGGTATAGATGGGTTGGCTGTATTCATCGAAGGCGGAGAGCTTACGCACCATTAGGGTAGTCTGCAAATTAACCTTCCCTGGAGAATCGCTAGTAGGAAGTGCTTCGATGTCAATAATGAGATAGGGAATACCGATCCCTCGTCCGGACAGTGTGTTCGCCTTATCAAAGGAGCCACCTCCACACCGCGCACTCGTGGATGTCGCTTCCCAGCTTTGTTGCCCTTGCGGTTTCACTTTACCAAAGGCAATCCAAGTTTCATGCTTCTGACCTGTTCCAACCTCATCCTGAACTGTACATTCGCTCCGCACAGACCCATCGAAGGTGTTCGCAACGGCCTCTGTGTTGATGGCCAGTCGTTCAGCCGATGCTGCAACGCTTATCCGAACAGAGGTAAGCACGCTCAAACTGACAATCAATATAGACAGCAGCCATTGACGCATCATACAGAGAAGAGATTCTTTACTTTGCTATGTTTCGTTGGGCCTGCCCCAGATCTGTTTGAGAATTGCAGTACGAACTTCTCATTGAATGAAATTTGTACAGTTCTCAATGACGACTACGTTGCAACGACTCTCGCGCCTGTTGCAACTCTTGCATCGCAGTAGGATTTGTAGTGACTCCCAGCAGCTTGTCGATCAACGCAATCTGTCGGTTGATCTGTCCAACAGACCAGTCTGCCGATACGAGCCGTTGCTCATACTTAATGTTCTTTTCGTCATCGAAGTACGCCCGCAGAAAAGGCGCTTCAACACCGGATTGCTCAATCCCATTGCCCACGAGTAGAGTCCCGCCGGAAAGCTGGGACGGAAATTGTAAGTACTTCCCCTGTAGCGCCTCGCCCACTACACCCCAGGCCCGGTCGGGAATCTGTCCCGCCCGTACCAAGTCGACTAGGGCCTGCCCCGCTTCATCGTATTCCATGGCAGTCTGAGCCAACATTTGGAACGGGAGTTCTGGCTTGTTCTGCACCGGTACGTTGGGATCGCCCGCCAGGAAAATGAGATGTGGAATTCCTTCCCCATCTGGCATACCAGCCAAAGCCATCAGAGCATACGTCCTGACCGTCGGGGAGATACTCGTATCTTTATTGCGCAAATATTTCATCGTATTGGCATTGGCAGGAAATTGCTCAAGAAGAGCAGCTGCCTCAACCCCACCAATACTTTGCAAGAGCTCGAAGAGAGGGCGGACTTCTAACTGATCCTGTCCTGTCCAGAATTGCAATGCACTCCCGGCGACCTGCACGATCTCTGCCCGATATACTCCTGGCGCTCCTTTTTCGAGATTCTGTGCGAGGAGTGCAATCTCAGCCGGATCTTGCGTAGTGTATAAAAGTACGGACGACGCGGCCAAGGCTTCATTCCCACCAATCTGGCCTACGGTATTGATCAGCGCCTGTCGCAACGTCTGGTATCCTACCAGTTCGCCTCCTTTTATCTTGGTAAAATCCACGTCCCCTTTTTGCCGTAAAAACTCCTGGATAGCAGGGACTGCGGTTGCTCCTTGTTTTCGTAGCGCTCGCAGCAGTTGTCTCACCCCCTTGGCCTTCTCTGCCGAGATCTCCTTCACGCCCTTGAGTTGCATCACCAAATCGTTCAGTTGCCACGTGCGCTGTACAGACTCGAGCGGCTGAGGAAGCAAGTCCTTTTGCTGTTCGGCTGTTCTGTCATCTCTAGGAACCAGACTTGGCTGCTTTGTTGGCCTTGATTTGAGATGGCTCGAGGAAGGCGTCTGTCGGCCATCGCTGACCGTTTGTGAGCGTTGAGGAACAGGTTGTGAAACACTGCTACCTGGGTTTTCGGCCAGTGAGGGTATTCTATCGTTCGGAGTCAACCAGAGGAAAAGGCCGACTCCGGCGCTTCCCAACAAAAGCAGTAGTCTCCACCAGACTCCGAACGGGAGTCTGATTTTCCACTTTTCCGGTCTGTTTGTATTGGTCCGTATCATACGGTTTCTTTCTTAATACTCTCAGAAGAGACTGGGGGAAGGGCCCTGCAGTGAGATCTGTCCTGAGGGCATAAGAGGAGAAGAAAAACAGGGCACTCGTAAGTACCCTGTTCTACGGTAAACGCCCGCAGGGAGCGCCGTTGGTTTACGGCGCTCCCTCATTCAAGCGTAGGTTAGCAGCCACCAAAGATGGTGCACTGGTTTTTTCTCGCATCGTTACACTGCTGCGAGCTCGTGGCCGAACCTGGCGGGTCGTACGGATCCGGCAGGGCACGATCGTGACAACCGAGAGCCAAAGTTGAGATACCATTGTTGAAAGCGTCAATCGTAGAAATACAAGCAGTGACTGATGCTAGCAACGATTTGGAATCTGTACAAACAGCGTCACACTGTTTGATCTTGGCCTCGATCGCATCCGTACAGTCAGCATCCGTGCCATCTGAGTTCAGCAAACAGTTCAGCTTGGCAGACGTGAGCTGCCGGGCCAGCTGAAGCTTCTGGTTTCCTTGGACAGCAACACACAATGCCTCAAGAGCCGAGTCCTTCTGACCTACGTCGATATCAGTGATCGGCTTCCCACAGACAGTAATACCACCGGCTAGATTTAAGAGGTCAAGGGTAATCTCTCCATGGGTTGACCAGAATCCCGGAGTTCGACAAGCGAATCCGCAGACATCTGGGTTGTTTGAGGGATCAGGAGTATGGGCACATGAGCCATTCTTACAGAGATCGTCGGTACACTGATCACCATCAGACGTACATACGGTCCCATCTGGCTTCGTGGTATTGGTCGGACAAGTGGCATCTTTGCCCAAGCAATTCTCCGCTGGATCACAATCTTTATCCGTAGATGCACGGCAGACTGTGGTAGACGGAGCAAACCCATTCACCGGGCAGGCGCCATCTTTCCCTGTGCACGATTCCGCTACGTCACACACACCAGCAGAGGCACGACACGTCGTCGTCGCGGCCTTAAACCCATCAATTGGGCAAGCACCATCTTTCCCTGAGCAGCTCTCCGCCACGTCGCAGTCGTCCTTTGCGGCACGGCACTCGGTCGTTAGTGGTTTAAAACTATCAGCGGGACAATTCTTGCTTGCGTCACAGACCTCTGCGACGTCACAGTCGCCCTTTGCAGGACGACAAATCTCACCGACCTTCCCGCCTACATCTGCTGGACATTCACCATCTTTCCCTGAGCAGCTCTCCGCTACGTCGCACGTCCCTGCAGCCGGGCGGCATGTCGTCGTTGCGGTCTTAAACCCATCTGCTGGACACGCGGCACCACTACCCGAGCAACTCTCCGCTACGTCACAATCGCCCTTTGCCGCACGGCACTCGGTCGTCGCTACTTGGAATTCATCCTTCGGACACGCAGCGTCTTTACCCGAGCAACTCTCCGCTACGTCGCAAACTCCCGCCGATGGACGACACGGCGACGTTGCGGATAGGTATCCGTCAACCGGACAGGCAGCATCTTTCCCCGTGCAACTCTCTGCTACGTCACACACACCTGCCGAGGCCCGGCATTCCGTCGTCGCAGCCTTAAACCCATCCGCTGGACAGTTCTTGCTTGCGTCGCACACCTCCGCTACGTCGCAGTCGCCCTTTGCAGCACGACAAACGTCGCCAACCTTTCCACCTACATCAGCCGGACACGCCGCTGAGGCGCCTGTACAGCTCTCCGCTGCGTCGCATGTTCCTGTCGAGGCCCGGCACGTCGTCGTTGCGGACTTAAATCCCTCTGCTGGACACGCCGCACTACTTCCCGAGCAACTCTCCGCTACGTCACAGTCACCGGCGGAGGCTCGACACGTCGTCGTTGCGGCTACGAATCCATCACTCGGACACGCCGCACTACCACCCGTGCAACTCTCTGCTACGTCGCAGACTCCCGCTGACGCACGGCACGTCGTCGTTGCGGCCACGAATCCATCACTCGGACACGCTGCACTACTGCCCGTGCAACTCTCTGCTACGTCACATACGCCAGCTGACGCACGACACTGTGTCGTTGCGGGCTGGAATGTTGGTACGCATTGGCCCGCAGCGTTGCAGACGTCCTGCGCGTCGCACGCGCCGCTCGGCGCATTACCGCACGAGGTACCCGCCGCCACTGGCAAGTGCTGCGGCGCGATGTTTTGGCAGGTCTGGCCCGCCGAGCAATCGTTGTTGCTCTCGCAGAGCGCCCCGCTGCCGGAGCACGTGCCTGCGCAAACATCTCGTGTGCATTCGTTGTTGTCCGGAACCGCGATGCAGAAGCTCGGCAATGTGCCGCAGTTGCACTTCGACGGTGAACCGGCCTTGATGTCATTCGCGCCGGTGCAGACGGTGTCCGCACCGGGCTGGTTCCAGGTCTCACAGTGGATCAGATCCACTTTGCCGTCGCCGTCGTTGTCCACACACTTGATGGTGACGGGCCCGAGCGGCGAAGTTGCGGTCTGGGTGAGGGGACTGTGCGACGCATCAATGTCACCACACGCATCCCCGTCGAGGCTCACATACGGCGGGTCCGGTGTGTTCGCGAGGCTGAACCTCGAGCACTGACCGCTCTTGGCCCCGTCACCGTTAGGATCGCCATCCGTCCCAATGAAGACGCCGATGTCGAAACGCTCGTTGGTTGTAAGCGTGAATATTCCCTGGGCCTTGAAGGTGACCGTATCGGCCGTGGATGTGCACCCGTCGTCCAGAATGACGACGCTGCCGGGCACGATGTCCGTGAGCGCAACATCATTCGCGGTGCACTGGGCCTTGAATCCAGATATCTCTCCAACGCAACTCTGGGCATGCGCCGTCTGTGCGCTGGCAAACAAATTCCCAATCGCTAGTGCTACAACTAAGAGCGGCCACACGAAGCGTGAAGAGCCTATGCAGCCCGGTTTGTTCTCCCTCTTTCGTGTGCACATAAGAGATTCCTCCCTTGGTTGCTTGTCACAATCTGGTCGCGTTCTCGTACAATCTTCCGGTACCATGATCTCCTCCTTAAAGAGATGTTTTCTCCGGTCTCTCGACCTTGGTCCTTGGTTAAGAAAAGGTTCCCAATTTAATAATTTTCACTTCCTTTATTCTCCTGCGTCTCCTCCTCTTTCCGTTGGCAGACGGTTTTTTCCCTCCGAGCAAGTGCCTCCTGCTTGTCTAAATCACATATAGTGAATATACAGAACCCCCCTTTCCCTGTCGTTCACAACTACCTCCGACAGATACCTCACCAAAAGTGCTTCAGGAGGGAAAATGGGACTGTCGGCAAACATCTTGAGCACTGGCAAGTCTGGACTGCTTTCCCTATCCTGTTGAGATAGCGTTGAGGTTCTATGATGACCAGACGAGGCAAATAGCGCCTTCACGCATCTCATTAACAAGGCGTCCTAGCACATTCAAAGTTCATTAATCTATGGTACTTTAAGGCAATTTTCGTAAATTTGGGTCTCAAAATACAGAGAAAAATGGGACTGTCTTTTCTATAAGAGTTCCTCGTTCTAACGGATTTTGTGGTTGACGGAGTGTGAGCTTTGAAAACACAGGACTTTTCGTCTCCAGAAATTTTGTGGTTGGACGAGGGATCTATTGATTTTCAATGACTTATAGCGGTTTTCGCTTGGGCGAGCATACGTTCTTTGCCGACTTTACCCCTCTCCCTAGCCCTCTCCCACAAGGGGAGAGGGGACCTGAAAATACTCT
>JAYVFX010000027.1:0-5234 GCA_043772795.1 Deltaproteobacteria bacterium | reverse complement strand
GTCGGCCAACGTTGAGTTGAGCACATCGATATTCCCGCTGGCTAAGGCGTTGATAAATCCTGAGACCACCTGTTTGTTTTCTGCGATTCCCATAACTTTTCTCCTTTACTTCTGTCGTTTTAATGAAGTTCCTGCAGTATTTCACTCGTCAGCTTACAAGAAATCTGTTGACTTCGACATCGTCCATATAGCGGATGGTCGTGGGTTAAAATCTGTACGCGCTCTTCTCCAGCCTCTTGCGCACAACGAATGAGAGTCGCATCAGTTGGACCAAAGTCTTCGAGCAGCGTCTGGTCTAAAGACAGGAAGCTTACCCATCGCTCCTCGACGCCCATCTGTCGAAGCTCTCTCGTTGCTACTCGCCAAAATGGAGCAAGTGGAAGTTCTCTCGACTGTCCTGTTGACCGCCCTAATTGATCTCGCGCAAGTCGACCAATTTCAACGAAGACACCGGGGACTACAATAACGCCTTGATGCCTTCCTAAAAACCGCGATATTTGCTCTGGACTGACATTGAACTGCTTATGACACTGCAAGCGGTTCTCGTCGATGGATCGTCCTTGTTCGCTCCAGAAACGATACAGTAGGAGATCGAGCAACGGTCCCGTATCGAGAATAATCCGCGGCATGACTGTTAGTTAATCGGGGCAGCAGGAATATCGTATTCTTCACAGAGGTGAGATCGAGTCTGGTCAAGTATTTCGATGAGGGATTTATTATTTTTCTCCAATTCCAGTATCGTTCGTTCTAGTTCGGAAAAGGGCATCCCCGTACGATTCCCTAGGAAGATTTGCTGATACCGAGACCAGAACGCTTGACTAGCATAGTGATAAGGGAGTTCCTTGACGTCATTTATTACGTGCTCGGCAGCCTGCAGCCAAAATTCCTCTTTTGGCACTGCACCTCCAGGATACGCATTCCCTTCTTCGGTCCATTGCTTTAACCACTGTTCGACGCCTAACCGAAACCAATCGTATTGAGTTAAGTGCGTCCAGCAAGTATGTGCAGCTTGATTGAGTGTTTCGACTTTTGCGTCCCTTGTGGCCATCGATGGTTGCATATCTGGGCGACCTCGCAGCAGATCATCATAATTAGGCCGTGCTAAAGGAGAGACCCGATCTCGTGTCTTCCGGATAAACTCCATCTCGGTTGTCTGATAGCGCCAGGTGATATTTTTCTTGGCAAGAAGTTGGTTTTCTGCCAATAGGTCTTCCATGAGAGGGTTCATGATAGAGTAAATCCAGGCCTTCGGTCGTTCTGTGCCTTTTCTCCGTCGGCGTGTTCTATGCTCTTCTGCCAACATCGCGGTTCCTCCTATACTTCCCGTTCAGATTACCCCCTGCTCCTTCAGCGACGCAATCTCTTTGGCGGAGAGGCCGAGCAGTTTGCCATAGATAAAATCGTTGTGTTCACCGAGAGTGGGGCTTGGTGAGTCGATGGTCGGGACCTCGTCGTTGAGGCGAATGGGGGAGGCAAGAACGGTAACCTTGCCGACCGCGGGATGCTCGATATCCTGCAAGGTGCCACGTTCGCGCAGGTGCGGGTCGTTGATCACTTCGGAAATCTCTTTGACGATACCGCACGTCACATCCGCACCGGCAAGAAGTTCCATCACTTCCTGTTTTGTACGCTGTTTGGTCCAGCTCGTGACCAGTGCATCGACCTCGTCAAAGCGTTTGGCGCGCGCAGCATTAGTAGCGTATTGCGGATCGTCGATCAGCTCTTCGCGTTTCATGACTTTGCACAGCGCCTGCCATTTTGCGTCGTTGGCAACGAGAAGTAAAACGTAACCGTCTTTGGTTGGGTAGGTGTTGTATGGTGAGAACAAGCGTCCTGGTGCGGTGTTGCCAAAGCGGCCTTGTAGTCCTTTGGCCATATACGCAGACATTTGCGTGATGAGTGGGCCGAGCGAGGCCTCAAAGAGACTCGTTTCAACGATGGTCCCTTCACCGGTGCGGTCACGTTGATGAATTGCTGCCAGAATTCCGGCACAGAGGTGAGTCCCAGACATGATATCGAAGATAGGCGGCCCGGCCTTGACCGGTGGGTTCTCCGGAAACCCGGTAGAATTCATCAGACCTGACATAGCCTGAATCACTGGATCAAACGCAGGGTAATTGCTGTACGGCCCGGAACGACCAAAGCCGCTCCCAGAGGCATAGATCAACCCTCGATGCAGCTTGCGTAAATCTTCATAGCCCAACCCGAGTTTATCCATCACGCCAGCGGCGAAGTTCTCGACGACAATATCAGATTGTGAGGCCAGCTCTTTCAACAGTTCGCGCCCTCGCTCAGTCTTCAAGTTGAGGGTGATTCCCTTCTTGTTCGAGTTGAGCATGATGAAGGCATAGCTTTCGTCGTGATGGGGAATCTTGAAGATCGTTCGAGCCATCTCCCCATAGGTCGGCTCAACTTTGATAATCTCAGCGCCCAGAAAGCCTAGCAGTAGTGTGGCGTATGGGCCGTTGTAGACGTGAGTGAGGTCGAGGACACGGATGTCATCTAATGCGCGCATGTTCCCTCCGGCGGCTTGGTTGGGATAGGGTACAGGTTACGGTAGAAATTTGAAGGGCGCTGCTTTATGCCCGGTTTCTTCTCAGTTTCAGGTTTGCTAGAAGTCAACCCAAATGATGGAGAGAATTACTTTCGTCATGCCCGCGTAGGCGGGCATCCAGGAACCTCAAGCACAAGCTCGCGGTTAAACTCCCTGGATTCCCGCTTTCGCGGGAATGACGCTGCAGCGCTGGTGGGAAGACAAAAAGGAGGCGCGCGATGCTTGATCTGGTCATTCGTGGTGGGCAGGTGGTCACGTCAGACAGTGTCGGAGAAATGGACATTGGCATTCAGGGGGAAAAGATAGTCGCGCTCGGCCAACCTGGGACGCTGGCTGGAGATGCCAATCGAGTGATCGATGCGCGCGGCAAAATTGTTATCCCTGGTGGCATTGAGCCGCATGCGCATGTTGGCATTCCGGTGCCTCCAGACTGGACGGGACAAGCCGACGTCATGACCCAACCGCCGGAGGCTGCGACTCGTGCAGCTGCATTTGGCGGGGTCACAACGATGGTCGATTTCGCCGGTGACTTGAGTCGCAAAGCCCTCAGTGGGGAAAGTCGCCGCCCTATGCTCGCAACCATCGAACGGCGTCGCGAAGTCTTTCGCACGCATAGTTATATCGATTACGCATTTCATTACATCATTGCTGGAGAGGTGCGTTCGGAAACTGTTGGTGAGATTCGCGAGGCGCTAGAAGAAGGAATCGGCAGCTTTAAGATTTTTACTGTGAATCACCCGGTGCGCGTACCGAACGGCCATTTGTGGACGGTTTTTGCTGAGGTTGCCAAACATGGCGGCATGCTGGCGATTCATGCTGAGGAAGAAGAGATCGTGCAGTTCATGACCAAGAAGCTGCAACGCGAGGGTAGGGACCAAGGCTACAATCTTCATCTCGTGCATAACAATCTGTCTGAAGATCTCGCGTTTCGTAACGTGATTCGCCTCGCCAAGCATACCGGTGCTGGAATTTATTTTGTTCATGTCACCGCTAAAGAGGGCGTGCGAGCGATCGAAGAAGCGCGCAATGATGGTTTGCCGATCTATGGCGAAGCGCTGCATCATTATCTGCAGTTTACCTGCGACGATTACAAGAAACCTGGTGGCACGGCGATTCATACCTATCCAGCGATTAAGTTTGCTGATGATCGCGACGAATTGATTGCTGGGATGCTTGATGGTCGCCTCTCGACCACCGCAACGGATGAGTACACCACCTACAAAGGCCCGAAGCTGTGGGGCGACACGATTGCGACTGTTTGTGGTGGTCACAATGGCATTGAGACCCGTATTCCTGTAGCGTTCACCAAACTAGTTGTTGAACGCAAGATGTCGTTGCCACGCTTTGCGGACGTGACCTCAACCAACGCGGCGAAGATTCTCGGGCTCTATCCACAAAAAGGCGCGATTCAACCAGGGAGCGATGCTGATCTGTGTCTGCTTGATCCGAGTCTACACAAAAAAATAACCTGGAGTGACCTACATGCTGATTCTGACTACAGTATTTGGGACGGGTTCCAATGCCAAGGCTATCCGGTGATGACGATCCTCCGCGGCAAAGTGATCGTGGAGAATGGCAAGTTGGTTGGTAGCTCAACTGAAGGGCGCTGGTTGAAGCGACATGTAGCGAACGAGGTGGTGGCGAAACCAGCAGTTTGAAAGAGGGTGAAACGGGAAAAAGGGGAAATGGCGAAATGGGGAAAACGAGTCTGGGAGTCTAGGAGTCTGGGAGTCTAGGAGTCGAAAAAAGTATTTTCCTTTTCGCCTTTTCCCCCACGACTTTGTGATGGCGCAATTCGTCGTATTTGGGGCTTCAGTATTACTCAGTAAAAAGGAGGTGTCCCATGTTTGATCTCATTATTAAAGGTGGTCAGGTAGTGACACCCCAGACCGTTGGGGAAATGGACGTTGCGGTACAGGGTGAAAAAATTGTCGCGGTTGGGTGGCCAGGGACGTTAGCGGCAGATGCCAAGCGGACGATTGATGCAAAGGGGAAAATCGTCATTCCTGGAGGTATTGAGCCACACGCCCATATTGGTATCCCGGTGCCAGAGTTTTGGTCTGGGCAAGCGGATGTCATGACCCAACCGCCAGAAGCTGCGAGTCGTGCTGCTGCATTTGGTGGAGTGACGACGATCATCGATTTTGCTGGGGATCTCAGTTTCGCTGAGTCGGGTGGGCAAGAACCACGCTCCATTATGGAGGTCGTCGAAGAGCGACGAGACGTATTCCGCACTCACAGTTATACGGATTTTGCTTTTCACTATATTCTTGCCGGTGAAGTTGCACCGGTGACGATCGGGGAGATCAAAGAGGCTGTCCAAGAAGGGGTTGGTAGTTTTAAGATCTTTACGACGTTCCATCCGATCCGCGTTCCCTACGGCCATTTGTGGCCCATCTTTGAGGAAGTCGCGAAACACGGTGGCATTATGGCTGTCCACGCCGAAGAAGACGAAGTTGTTCGTTACATGACGGAGAAACTGAAACGCGAAGGGCGTGCGCAAGGCTACAACCTGCACCTGGTCCACAATAACATCTCTGAAGACCTCGCGTTCCGTCATATCCTCCGCTTAGCGAAGCATACGGGTGTTGCTGTGTACTTCGTGCATGTGACAGCGAAAGAAGGGGTCGCGGCGATTGAGGAGGCCCGGAGTGAGGGGCAGGCGGTGTATGGGGAGGCG